>JAKSBI010000388.1 GCA_022361215.1 Hyphomicrobiales bacterium
GGCCTTGAAGCGGCCGTTCATCGGGAATTCATGCAGTCCACGGGGGGCTTAGGGCGCGCAGGGCGAGGGCGTCGTACGATGCAGCAGAAAGAGAAAGAGCCCCGGCGCGGGGTCTGCCGAGGCTCATACGCGGAACGATACAAGGTACGAGTTCCCGGGTCGAGCATTCCGGGCACGCGCAACTTCACCTATTCCCTTTGCATTTTCGTGACAACGCGCGGTTTTGGCTGGAGAACCGGCCGTTTATCCACAAACTGTCCACAGATCGCATGAACTGGGGAGAGACTGAGCCGGAGGCTGACACGCCGCGCGTGACTCCGCAGGGCGCGGCACGTATGCGATGCGGGCGGGCTGCCCCGACCTGCGTCGCTCCGGCAGTTGCCGCGTCCGCTGCCTTATGCAACTTTTGGCGGATCGGGATAACGGGCAAGCAGGGAAGGCGGAGCCTTGAACGTCTCATTCTTTCAGGAGATGCTGAACACGATCAGCGAGCGCGGGCGGCTGCTGCTCGACCGCTCTATCGGCGGTGGGGCGCCCGGAGCGACGATCGAGGATCTGGCGCGCTCGTTGCTCTCCGGTCGCGGCGAGGCGTCGGGCGTGGCCATCGCCAGCAGCATTCTGAGCGTCTATCGCGGCCTGGAAGCCGACGAGAAGCTGAGTTTTTTTCAGTTTCTTGCCAACGATTTGGGCCCTGATCAGGCGAGCATCGCGGCGGCGGCGCGCGCCTATCTCGACGATCCGACCCAGACCGCGTTGTCCTCGCTCGCCGGCGCCGTGGAATCGCCGCGCCAGGAGTTCTTTCGCAGGCTCAACCTGGCGCCGGGCGCAACTGCGGCCATCGTCGCCATGCGGCGGGACCTGATCCGCGTGCTGGCCTCCGCGCCCGAGCTGGCGTCCGTCGACACCGATTCCGCGCACCTTCTGGCGTCGTGGTTCAACCGGGGCTTTCTCGTCCTGAAGCGGATCGACTGGTCGACGCCGGCCTCGATCCTCGAGAAGATCATCGAATACGAGGCGGTGCATGAGATCAGCGGCTGGGACGAGCTCAGGCGCCGTCTCGACCCGCGCGACCGGCGCTGCTACGGCTTTTTTCACCCCTCGCTGGTCGACGAGCCGCTGATTTTCGTCGAGGTGGCGTTGACGCGGGAGATTCCAGGCTCGATCCAGGAGCTGCTCTCCACCCGGCCCGAGGACGGCGGGCCGGCGCCCACGACGGCGGTGTTCTACTCGATCTCCAACTGCCAGGACGGCTTGCGGGGTATCTCTTTCGGCAACTTCCTGATCAAGCAGGTTGCCGAGGAGCTAGCTCACGAGGTGCCGTCGCTCAAGACCTTCGTGACGCTCTCGCCCGTTCCACGTTTCGCTGCCTGGCTGGTCCGTCTCGCGAGCCAGGAAGCCCCCGAATTCCTCCCTGAGGAGGACCGGGAGACGCTGAAGCTGCTGGAAGATGCCGGCTGGGCGGCTCACGCCATGGAGCAGGAGCGCCTGAAGGCGGTGCTGCTGCCACTAGCTGCGGCCTATTTCCTGCTGGCCAAGACCCGCCGCGGACGGCCCGTCGATCCGGTGGCGCGCTTCCATCTGGGCAACGGCGCCCGCCTTGAGCGCATCAACTGGCTGGGCGACAAGTCGGAGAAGGGGCTGCGCCAGTCCCATGGCCTGATGGTCAACTATCTCTACGACTTGAAGTACATCGAGAAGAACCACGAAGCCTACGCCAACGACGGCACGATCGCGGCCTCGCGGTCGGTGCGGTCGCTGCTCAAGGTGTCGGAGAAGTCCAGGGCGCTGGTGCCGGCGGGCGAGTGACGCCCGGCCGGTGTTTTCCGGATAGGCCCGGCTGGAACCGGCTTTTTGTTCCAGCCATGTTTCAAGCGCTTGCATGGCGCTGACCAGCACCCATGTGCCCTCCAGCCCGGATGCCCCGGTGCAGTTTCAGGTAGGGTAGGCAAAGCAGTCCGCAGGGGGACAGGACCCTGCGTCTCTAAAGACAGGTAAATTGGAAGCGGCTCGCAGGCGGACTGCGGCGTCTCGCTGCCTCCGTGGTCCGCTCCTGAAGACCGGAAGGACATTGCGTCATGCTGACGGATCGCCAGGGCAACACTCTTTCCGGCGCCACGTCCAAGGCCGTGGAGCTGTTCGACCAAGCCGTCGAGGCCTTCAACATCTACCGGGGCGATCCCGTCGCCACGCTCGACAGCGCCGTTGAGGCGGCGCCCGAATTCGCCATGGCGCACATTCTGAAAGCGCATCTTTATGCGCTCGCCACTGAGCCCGAGGCGACGGCCGAGGCCAGGTCCATCGTCGCCAGGGTCAAGACCATAGGCCTCGACGAGCGCGAGGCCTCCCATGTGGCAGCGCTGGATCAGTTGCTGGACGGGAACTGGACGGCGGCAGCGGTGGCGTTGGACCACCACACCATGCGTTACCCACGCGACCTCGTGGCCCTGCAGTCCGGCCACCTCATGGATTTCTATCGCGCCAACGCCCGCGACATGCGGGACAGCATCGCGCGCGTGCTGCCGCAATGGTCGCCGGACGTGCCGGGACACGCGATTGTGCGCGGCATGTACGCCTTCGGCCTGGAGGAGACCGGAGACTACGCGCGGGCCGAGGCCGCGGGCCGCGAGGCCCTGGATGTCGAGCCGCTGGATTGCTGGGCGCATCACGCCGTCGCGCATGTGATGGAGATGCAGGGCCGTGCCGAGGACGGCATCGGCTGGATGATTGCGCGCGAGCCCCATTGGTCGGGCGACGACAATTTCTTCAGGGTGCACAACTGGTGGCACAAGGCGCTCTACCACCTCGACCTCGGCCAGGTGGACGCGGTGCTGGCCCTCTACGACGGCCCCATCCGCGAGGAGAAGAGCGAGGTGGCCCTGGATCTGGTCGATGCCTCGGCGCTGCTCTGGCGCCTGCATCTCGCCGGACACGACGTGGGCGATCGCTGGCTGGAGCTCTCCCGCACCTGGGACTTGCACGCGGACGGCCGTCTCTACCCCTTCAACGACTGGCATGCGGTCATGTCCTATCTGGGGGCGGGCCGCGAGAACGAGGTCGAGCGTATCCTCGCCGCCTATCGCGGCAGCGGGGCGGACACCGCCGAGACCGGCCAATGGGCGCGGAGCATCGGTCTGCCCCTGATCGAGGGTTTCACGGCCTTCTGGCGGGGCGACTACGAGAGCGCGGCGGAGCGGTTGCACGGGGCGCGTTACATCGTGAACAGCTTCGGCGGCAGCCATGCCCAGCGGGATGTCATCGACTGGACCTTGACGGAGGCGGCCGTGCGGGGCCGGCTCCATGGTCTGGCCGAGGCGCTTGCCAACGAGCGCCTGGCGCTGAAGCCGCACAGCCCGGTCAACCGGGACTTCGTGCGCCGCGCCCGCGAGGGCCGGAACGGCGGCCGGATGGCCGCCGCCTGACCCGGTACACCATAGCGGGGACTGGCAGCCGGCACCCGGCGCCGCGTCATGCGTCTGGATCTTGGCTGGTGACGCCGATCAGCGCCGTGTCCAGGGCGCGTCCGGCTCCGTCTGCAAGCCGGGGCCTGCGCTGCGCCTGGTCTCTGTCTGGTCCAACCAGCGCCGCCAGCGTGTCTCCAGGTCCGCGTAATCCGTGCGGAGGGCTGAGGTCAGCGCCTTTTCGAAGGTGTCCTCGGGGCTGAGCCAGATGTTCTGCACGGCCTCGCGGCCGAAGCTGTCGTGGAGAAACGCCACCAGCACGGCGCCGTCCCGATAGGGATCGCGCACCTGGATGCTGCCCTCGAACCGGACCCGGCCGGGGTTCTGGCGGATGAGCTTGCGATAGCGCTCGAGCGTCCTGTCCTGCGCCCGGCGGCTGTGGATGCCGGAGAGGTACTCGTCGTAGCCCTGCAGGAACCAGGGTGCCGCCTGATCGTAGCGCCAGCCCTTGGGCTTGCCGAGAATGAGGCGCTGCACATAGACGGCCGAGACCTCGTGCACCACCTTCCGGAAGACGTAGTCCTTCTTCGCGTCCCTGCTGCCACCGGCGGAAGCCATCCGGTAGGATGACGGCGTGAGCAGGTGAATGGCGGCCTTGTAGCCCTCCCTCCGGAGGTTGCTGGTCATCGTCGCCTGATGCTCGGAGGCCATCTCGCCGGGTTTCGGGTGCAGATAGATATCGAGCTGGATGCCGTCGAGAAGCTCGGTGGGGCGGTGGGCCTGGAACTCTTCCGCGATCTTGGCGTGCGCCGTATCCAGAAACTCTTTCACGAGACCTGCGTCCGCTTCCCGTCCGGGGCCGTAGTGGAGATCGTATTTGGCGGTGCGGGCCGTCTGCCAGTCCGAGGTCGCGCTAGCGGGCACGAGCCATGCCGTCGCTCCGGCAACAGCGGCGACGGCTAGCACGGTCATGATGCGGTGAGAGATCGGGCGCACTGCATATGCCTCCTGGCAAGATCCGGCCACGCCGGGCGACCGTTCGATGCTGCCGAGTACTACCCTTGAAGTGGGGACTCACGATGGCCAAGCCATCGTAGACGGCAGTTTACAGGCAAATGTAAACAGGCTCGTCCGCGTGCCGGCTACACGATTCCGTCATCGCGGAGCGCCGCGCGTGCAGCCTGGTCGAGACCGAGCAGCTCCTCCAGGACCTCGTCCGTGTGCTGGCCGAGCGTCGGCGGCGCGTGGCGGTAGTCGGGCGGTGTCGACGACATCTTGATGGGGCTGGCGATCAGGTCCACGGGCTCCGTGCCGGTCGCCGCGTGCGGCATGCGCAGGTGCATGCCGCGGGCCTGGATGTGGGGGTCGGCGAAGACCTGCTCCAGCGTGTTGATCGGCCCGCAGCTCACGGTGTTGGCCTCCAGGCCCTCCAGCCAGTGCTTCGAGGGGTGCTTGCGAAGCACCTCGCGCAGCAGCGGGATCAGCGTGTCGCGGTTGCGCACGCGCAGATCGTTGGTCTTGAAGCGCTCGTCCTCGGCGAGCTCCGGCACATCGGCGAAGGCGCAGAAGCGCTGGAACTGCCCATCGTTGCCGACTGCCAGGATGATGTCGCCGTCCGCCGTCTGAAAGGACTGGTAGGGCACGATGTTGGGATGGGCGTTGCCCAGCCGCTTCGGCGACGCGCCGGTCGCGAAATAGTTCGCGCCCATGATCGTCAGCATGGCGGCGGTGGTGTCCAGCATGCCGATGTCGATATGCTGCCCCTGGCCCGTGGCGCTGCGGTTGAAGAGCGCGGCGTTGATGGCGACGGCTGCATACATGCCGGCCATGATGTCGGAGATCGGGATCCCCGCCTTCTGGGGATCGCCGTCCGGGTCGCCGGTGACGCTCATAAAGCCGCCCATGCCCTGTATCAGCACGTCGTAGCCGGGGCGCGCGGCGTAGGGTCCGGTCTGTCCGAAGCCGGTGACCGAGCAATAGATCAGGGCCGGGAACTCGTCCTTGAGCTGGTCGTAGGCGAGCCCGTACTTCTTCAGGCCGCCGGTCTTGAAGTTCTCCACCAGGATGTCGCTCTTGGCGATCAGGCGGCGCGCGATGTCCTGGCCCTCGGGCCGCGTCAGGTCGAGCGTCAGCGAGCGCTTGTTGCGGTTGGCGCAGCAGAAGTAGGCGCTCTCTCCCGTTTCGTTGCCCTTGTCGTCGCGGATGAAGGGCGGAGCGAACTTGCGCGTGTCGTCGCCGCTTCCTGGCCGCTCGACCTTGATCACGTCCGCGCCCAGATCCCCGAGGATCTGCACGCAGGTGGGGCCCGCCAAAATGCGCGTGAGATCGAACACTCTGAGACCATGCAACGGACCGCTCATCGACAACTTCTTCCCGGTGTGTTGGAGGCGCGCCTCATGGGGCGCGTGAGACCTGGACTGACTGTGCCGACCGGTCGCCCGGCCGGCAGCCCGACTTATAGTCGCTGGCGAAGCCAGGCGCAAACCGGGCGCCTCGACAGGCCCATCGGAGGCGGACCCAAGACTGCGTCGTGCGCAGACGCAATGACACTTTCAACGACCATTCAAAGATAAGATTTCTGTATCCAGATCAACGCGCTAGTTTTTCCGGTGTTTTGCTTTGCGTGTTCGTCGCGACTTTGCTTTACTGCGCCTCGGGTTGCGCGGAAATGGCCCGGATTTCTGCCGCGGCGACAGCGCGATCGGCAAGAAATGCAGCGACCTTGACTGCGAAAGTAGGGAGAAAAATCAGATGTTTCACGGACGCTTGCTTGCGGCCGCCTGTGCGGCTGTGGTGCTGGCCGCGCCGTCGCTTGTCAAAGCGGCTGATTGTGGCGAGATCCTGCTCGGCTCGGCGATCTCCTTCACGGGTAAGTACTCGACCAACGGCATCCATGCCAAGAACGGCTACGACATCGCCGTCAAGAAGATCAACGAGATGGGCGGCGTCAAGGTCGACGGTAAGTGCTACAAGCTGAAGATCAAGTATTACGACGACGAGTCCACACCGGCGCGCACGGCGCAGTTGCTCGAGCGCCTGATCAAGCAGGACGGCGTCAAATACATGCTTGGGCCCTACAGCTCGGCCACCACCAAGGCGGCTGCTCCGGTCACCGAGAAATACAAGATCCCGATGGTCGAGGCCGAGGGCGCCTCGCGCTCGCTCTTCAACAAGGGCTACAAGTACCTGTTCGCCGTGCTCTCGACCTCTGAGCAGTATCTGGCCAGCGCCGTCGCGCTTGCCGCCGAGGTCGCCAAGAAGAACGGCAAGAAGCCCGCCGACGTGAAGGTTGCCATGGCCTTCGAGAACGATCCGTTCTCGCTGGACGTGCGGGCCGGCGTCGTGGACGACATCAAGAAGCACGGCCTGAAGATCGTCATCGACGACAAGCTGCCGCGCGACCTCTCGGACATGTCGGCCACGCTCACCAAGGTCAAGGCCCTGAAGCCCGACCTTCTGCTCGTCTCCGGCCACTCCAAGGGCGCCGCCACGGCCGCCCGGCAGATCAAGGAGATGAAGGTCGACACGCCGATGGTGGCCATCACCCACTGCGAGTCGGCGAAGATCATCAAGAAGTTCGGCGACTCCACCAACGGCTATCTCTGCCCGACCCAGTGGGCCGAGACGCTGAGCTATTCCGACAAGTATTTCGGCACGGCCGCCGAGTACGACAAGCTCTTCAAGGCCACCTATGACGGCTACAAGAACGTGCCATATCAGGCCGCGCAGGCGTCGGCTGCGGTCATGGTCTGGAAGGACGCCTTCGAACGCGCCAACTCGCTGGATCCGCAGAAGGTCCGCGACGCCATCGCCGAGACCGATATGAAGACGTTCTACGGCAACATCAAGTTCTCGAGCGCCGGCAACAACATCGCCAAGCCGATGGTGCTGCGCCAGATCCAGAACGGTAAGCTCAACGTGGTGGCGCCCACCAAGTGGGCCTCCCATCCGGTCGAGTGGCCGCGCAAGGCCAAGTAGCAAGACTGCTCGAAAGCGCGCCAAGCCGGCCGCCCCGCGCACCCGCCGGGGCGGCCGGCATTTCCAGGGTTTGACGGGAGGGGGAGGCCCGGATGCTCGACAATCTGAATCTCTTGATGCTGGCGCCGGTCCTGAACGTGCAGCTTCTGCTGGACGGTCTCTTCATCGGCGCCATCTTCGCGCTCGCGGCTTACGGCCTCGCGTTGGTCTGGGGCGTGATGAACGTCAAGAACCTGGCCCAAGGCGAGTTCGTCATCATGGGCGGCTATTTCGCCTGGTATCTGGGCGATCTCGGCGTGCACCCGTTCCTGGCTCTTCCGGTGGCCATCGTGGTCATGTTCGGCGTCGGCTGGGCGATCTACGTGCTGATCATCAGCCGGGTGATCGACAAGGACATGTTCACCTCGCTGCTCGCCACCTTCGGACTTGCCATCGTCATTCAGCAGGGCCTGAACCTGGCGTTCGGTCCAGAGGTGCAGGTGGCCGAGTCCGGCTTCCCGACGATCTCCATCCTGGGCGGCAACGTCACCGTCGCCATGATCAAGTTCTACTCCTTCCTGATCTGTTGCGTCTTGGCCATCGGCGTCGTCGCCTTCATGAAGCGCAGCCGCATGGGGCAGGCGATCCGCGCCACCGCCCAAGACCCGCGCGCGGCCCGTGTCATGGGTATCGACACCGAGCGGGTCTACGCCTTCACTTTCGCGCTCAACGCCGCCATCTGCGCTGCCGCGGGCGTGCTGATCTCCATGATCTGGGTGATCCAGCCCTTCTACGGCATCACCCACTCGATCCGCTCCTTCGTGATCGTCACCGCCGCGGGCTTCGGCAATCTGCCGGGTGTGATCATGGCCGCCTTCGGCCTCGGCGTTGCCGAGCAGTATGGCGGCTTCGTCCTCGGCGCCGAGCTGCAGCAGGCCACGGTGGTGTGCATGTTGCTTCTGGTTCTGATTTGGCGCCAAGCCCAGATGAGGCGCTACAGGCAGGCAGTGCAATGACGACTACGACGGACACACATGCCGAGGCCGCGCCTGAGAGATCCAGGCGCCGGCTCTCGCTCAACGATATCCTGATGTATGCGGGGATCCTGCTGTTCGGGATCTTGGCGCCCATCCTGTTCCCGAACTACACGTTCCAGATCGCGCTGCTCTGGCTGATGGTGCTGTTCGCCACGACCTGGGACGTCATGGGCGGGCAGATGGGCTACAACTCGCTCGGCAACATCTTCTTTTTTGGCGCGGGCATGTATATCTGCGCCGTGACCCAGGTGGGCCTCTTTTACGACGTCGGCGCCTACACGTCCTCGACGAATGAGGGCCGGGTCGAGTTCACGGAACAGCAGTACTTCATCGGTGTTGCGGTCGGGCTGCTGTTCGCAGCCATAGGCTCGTCCATCCTGGCTGCATTCCTGGGCTGGATCGTCTTCGGCCTGCGCGGCCCCTATTTCGCCATCGGCACTCTGGGCATCGCGCTCGCTGCCGGCGAGCTTGCCGGGTCCTGGCAATGGATCGGCGGCGGTGGCGGCATCGCGCTGCCGGTCTATCCGGGCAGCGGCGACGGCAAGGCCGTCTTCTATTGCGCACTCTGTTTCGCCGCGGCCGTGGCCACCTTCTTCTTCCTGAGGTGGCTCTATTCGACGCGCTTCGGGCTGGCCATCAACGCCATCCGCGATGACGAGGAGAAGGCCGAGGCCATGGGCGTGCACACGCTCAGGCACAAGACCGTGGCCTGGTGCATCTCGGCCTTCTTTTTGGGCATCTCCGGCGGCCTTTTCGGCAACATGACCGGCTTCATCGAGCCCCTCGAAGTGGCTTTCCCGACCGTCACCTTCGGCATCTTCATGGTCGCCATGGCGCTGCTCGGCGGCAAGGGTACGATATGGGGACCGGTACTGGGCGCCATGCTCTTTCATTTCATTAAAGAAGCGGCCTGGATCCATTTCCTCGATTGGCAGTGGATCGTCTTGGGCGTGATCCTCATCCTCAACATCATGTTCTTCCAGCAGGGCATCATGGGCTGGATGCAGGAGAAGTGGCCCGAATTCTTCGGCATTGAGGTCGACCGGTCCATGAGCGCCGGCGACAAGGTGGACGACGCCGAGGCTCCGGCGCGGAGGGCCGCCGAATGAGCAACGTCATCGAGGTTCGCAACGTCTCCAAGGCCTTCGGCGGGGTGGTCGCCAACCACGATATCAGCATCGACGTGCCGGAGGGCCGCATCACCGGCCTGATCGGCCCCAACGGCTCGGGCAAGACGACGCTGTTCAACTCCATCGTCGGCTATCACCCGATCGATGAGGGCTCGATCAGGTTCAAGGGGCGGGAGATCTCAAAGTTGCGCGTGCCCCAGATTGCCCGGCTCGGGCTGCTGCGCACCTTTCAGCAGACGCGCATCTACGCGAACATGAACTGCATCGACAACATGCTGATCTCGGTGCCGCACCGCAACGCCACCTTCGCCGACATGTTCAAGCCCTATCCGCCGGAGCTGACCGAGAAGGCGGAGCGGCTGCTCGAGTTCGTCGGCCTCTATCAGAAGCGCAAGCTCGCCTCGGGCGACCTCTCCTTCGGCCAGCAGAAGCTGCTGGAGTTCGCCATGGCGCTGATGAACGAGCCGGAGGTGCTGCTGCTCGACGAGCCCACCGCCGGCATCAACCCGACGCTCATCAATGGCCTGATCGACCGGCTGAAGCGGGCCAACACCGACTTCGGCATCACGCTTTTCGTCATCGAGCACAACATGCGCGTGATCATGAACATGGCGGACTCGATCTACTGTCTCGCTCACGGCGAGCTCCTGGCCTCGGGCACGCCCGACGCGATCCAGAACGATCAGCGCGTCATCGACGCGTATTTGGGAGCGCACTAGATGAGCGTGGACGGAAGCAAACGTCCGGGCGACGCCAAGGCGGACACGAGCCGGGGCTACGGGCTTGGCGACGTCTCGACGGTCATCTCGGTCGAGGACGTCACGCGGCAGGTGGCCGAGATCGCGGAGCAGGTCACCGTCGCGCAGCTCGACGCCCTGGTCGACGGCGAGCCCTATCTCGCCATCGACGACCTGCGTGCCGGCTACGGCAAAATGGAGATCCTGCACAATCTCAATCTGCGGGTCGGGCGTAAGCAGTCGCTTTGCCTGATCGGGCCCAACGGCGCCGGCAAGTCGACGATCCTGCACGCCATCTTCGGCTTCAACACCATCTTCTCCGGCCGCATTGTCGTCGGGAGCGGGGCCGGGCAGAAGGACATCACCCGGCTCTCCTCGAACCGGAAGCTGAGCCAGGCGGGGATCGCCTACATTTTGCAGGACAAGTCCGTGTTCCCCCAGATGACGGTGGAAGAGAACCTGTGGATGGGCGGTTTCCTGATGGAGAGCCAATCGCAAGCCAAGCAGGCGGCCGAGCGCATCTTCGAGAAGTACCCGCGGCTGGCGGCGCGGCGCAGGCACCAGGCGAGGGTGCTCTCAGGCGGTGAGCGGCGGCTTCTGGAGATCTCGCGTGCGCTCGTCATGGAGCCCGACGTGCTGCTGGTCGACGAGCCGTCGATCGGCCTCGAGCCGCGCTACATCGACATGGTGTTCGAGATCCTCGACGACTTGCAGAATGTCGAGGGCAAGACCATCGTCATGGTCGAGCAGAACGCCAAGAAGGGGCTGGAGTTTGCCGATATCGGCTACGTGCTGGTCTCGGGCGAGATCGCCATTGCTGGAAGGGGGCAGGAACTCCTGGAGAACCCCGAGGTGGGCCGCCTGTTCCTGGGCGGATAGCTGGATCAGAGCGGCGTTCCCGTAAACACCGTCACCTTGCAGGTCGTATCCGTGGCTTGCAGCCGGACGCAGAGCTTGATGGCGCCGGCGGCGTTCTTGAAGGGTCCGACGAGCAGCCGCATGCGGTTCCTCGCGGTGGCGCCCTCGACGGCTTTGGCACTGCGGGCCTCGAGCTGCGCCAGCGCCGCACCGTGGCGGCTGCGCAGCGTGCGCCATCTGGCGGCGAGCGCCGCGGCGGTCGGGCCGCTGCCGAGCTCCACTGCAAACATCGTTCGCGTCGGCGGCGGAGGCGCGGCGACGGGCAGGGGAGACTCGCGCAGTTCGGTGTCGCTGAAGCCCTGGCTCGGCAACGGGCTCATGGCGATGCGGACCGACGGCGCGCGCGGCTTGGGTTGTGGGTGGGCTTCCTTCGGAATGGCCGAGGTCATGGGGCCGAGGGCGCTTTCAAGCGCGTTCAGCCGGCTTTCGAGCGCATCCTTGCGCCGGCTCAACTCGTTGATCTTCGAGCGCAGGGATCGGATCTCGGCCGTCAGCTTGATGTGTCCCGCGCGCAACTCGGAGTCGTCGGCCTCGCTGACAGAGCCGGCGGGCCGCGCCGGCCGTTCCGGTTGGGTGGACATCAGCCGGTCGGCGACGGGCTTCGACCCCAGCCGGTTCGTCGGGTCCAGTTCCTCGAAGGCCACCAGGCTGCCCAGATAGATGATCGCGATGGCAGCGAGGCCGGCCCAGGAGACGGCGCTATGGCGCAGGGTCCACAGCCCGCCCGTGCGAATGCGCGCGTCGCCGTGCGGCCGAGTGCGCGAAAGCTTTCGCTTCCGAGGCTCGGAATTCCGTCTCCAGCCCAGAAAGGTCAAGACGCCCAATGGCTCCGGTCCCGCAGCGATGTAGTGGGATCAAACTGTCTGAGTCTCTGGGAAGGGTCAATTGCAGGCGTTTCGGGCGCTCGCTGTGTCATCGACAACGCCGGCTCCCGACGCTAAGACGGAAACGGTCCCGCCGCCGGCGGGACACGTTCTCGGGGCGGGGTGGAAGTCCCCACCGGCGGTAAGAGCGTCTGTCGCTCGAGCCCGCGAGCGCCCCTCGGGGTCCCATCCGAGGGGGTCAGCAGATTCGGTGAGAAACCGAAGCCGACGGTAACAGTCCGGATGGAAGAGAACGGAGTGGCGACGCGGACCGCTTGCGTGCGGCCGCGGCCGCCGTTTCGTACGCCCTGGTTCAGGTCTCTGACGTAAGAGGAGAAAGCCATGAATCAGAGCTCCCACGATCAATTTGCCGCCACGCAGATCGCTTTCGTGCAGGCGCGCTGGCATGCGGAGATCGTCGACGAGTGCCGCAAGGCGTTCCTGGACGAGATTGCGCGCACGACCGGCGGCGCGGCGCGGGTGGACGTCTTCGACGTGCCCGGCGCCTTCGAGATCCCGCTGCAGGCGAGGACGCTCGCCAAGACCGGGCGCTATGCCGCCGTGGTCGGCGCCGCCTTCGTCGTCGACGGCGGCATCTATCGCCACGAGTTCGTGGCGGAAACGGTGGTCGCCGGCCTGATGCAGGCGCAGCTCGAAGCTGACGTGCCGATGCTCTCCGCCGTGCTGACGCCGCACCATTTCCACGAGAGCGCCGAACACCGGCAGTTCTTCCTCGACCATTTCAAGGTCAAGGGCCGGGAGGCTGCGGAAGCCTGCTTGTCGGTGCTGTCCCTGCGCGGCGCCATCGCGACGGCCGCCTGATACGGGTGCGCGTCCCTCTTGGTGGGCCGGCCCCGGTTAAGGCAATCTTCATCACATCGCGCGGAATCCCGGCCAAACGCCCTCCTGTCAACCGCTCCTAAGGGTGTTTGCCCCATAGTCGCGGCCAATAAAGACAGGAGGGCGTGATGCAGAATATCGGGTTACACGACCGGAAAACGAAGATTGTCGACCACGATCCGGAGTCGGCCGGGTTTCTGGCCCTGAGGGGCTATTATCTGGAGACCCCTTGGCGCGACATCCTGGCGGACCAGCACCAGGCGTTGCTGTCTCTGCCGAAATCGGACGGGGCCCACCGCCGCGCTTTGGCGTCGTAGCTCCGCGCTTATCCTGAAATCCAAGTGACGGGCCGTTTCGCGTGTCGAAGCGGTCCGTTTTGCGTGGGGCGACCGGACCTGAGGCGCTCCAGAGTGATGCTCCACCATCGTTTTTTGACCACATGCGTGGGCCATAACCGCCCGGCAGGACGGCGCAGGGGCCTGTTCGCGCCTTGGTCATCGACCGCGCCCACTTGGACCTGGATCAGGATCGCGGGAGGAGAGTGGAGTGAGTCAGGGTAGCGTACACGAACGCCGGCACGAAGAGTTCCTTCGCCAGCAGCACGACCGCCGCCTCGTCCAGACAAGCGTGGAGGCCAATGCCGCCGCCGCCGAGCTGATCGCGGAGAGGATCGCGGCTAAGCTCGCGGAGCAGAATGACATCATCTATCAAATCGGAAGGCGGCAGGGTCGGACCACCGTTATTGCCTATATCTCGATGGTCATCGCGGGCGTTGCGGCCTTCGGTCAGCTCTTCGGACCGCTATGGGCGTGGCCGGCGGTGAAGCAGTTCTTCCAATTCTAACAGCGTAAGCGAACCGGCGAACAGCGCGAACCGTGTCGTTTCGCTGGCGGGTGAGGGAACAAGCTTTTGCGCGGGTTTCGCCGCGCTCCAGCTCGGATCACCAGTGCGTCGCTGCGCCGGTCATATGGCCATCTTGGCGCGAATGGGCTAAAGACCGCTCGTGTCTCCGGGACCGGTGTATGGCGCAGGGCCCGACCGGTTCCGTTCCTTCCAGTTGAGCGCCCGAGCGGCTGGGCTGGCCTTCAGAAGGCGAGCGCGGCCCGGCGGCAATTTGACGGACCGCTTCACCATGACCGACACGTCGTCTCTCGCCATCGTCCTTGCCGCCGGCAAGGGTGTGCGCATGAAATCGGACCTGCCCAAGGTGCTGCATCCGATCGCGGGCGCGCCGATGATCACCCACGTCATGGACGCGGCCGCCGAGGTCGGCTTTGCGGAAACGGCCATCGTCGTCGGCCCGGATATGGGCGAGGTGGAGGAGGTGGCGAAGTCCCACGGTGCCGCGCAGGTCTTCGTACAGAGCGAGCGCCTCGGCACGGCGCACGCCGTTCTCGCCGCGAGGCCGGCCATCGAGGGCTTCCAGGGCGATCTCATCGTGCTCTATGGCGACACGCCGCTGCTGCGCGCTGATACCCTGAAGGCCGCACGCGATGTCTTGGGCAACGGCGCCGATCTGGTGGTGCTGGGCTTCGAGGCCGAGGACCCGACCGGCTATGGGCGGCTGATCACCAATGGCGAAGACCGGCTGCTGGCGATCCGCGAGGAGAAGGACGCGAGCGATGCCGAGCGCGCCATAACGCTTTGCAACTCGGGCGTCTTCGCGTTTCGCGGCGAGATCGTGCTGGGTCTCTTGGACCGTATCGGCAATGACAACGCCAAGGGCGAGTATTACCTGACCGACGCGGTCGAACTGGCGCGCGCCGACGGTCGCGACGTGGTCGCGCTGCGCTGCCCCGAGGACGAGGTGCTGGGCGTGAACGCACGCGCCGAGTTGGCGCGGGCCGAGGGCCGCTTGCAGGAGCGCCTGCGCCAGGCCGCCATGGCGGGCGGGGCCACGTTGGTCGCGCCCGAGACCGTCTTCCTCGCCCGCGACACCGCGCTCGGCCGGGACGTGGTCATCGAGCCGAACGTGGTGATGGGGCCGGGGGTCGTCGTGGAGGACGGCGCAACAATCCGGGCCTTCTCGCATCTGGAGGGCGCGCATGTGCGGGCCGGGGCCACGGTCGGCCCCTTCGCGCGGCTGCGGCCCGGCGCCGACATCGGTCCTGGCGCCCGGGTCGGCAACTATGTCGAGGTGAAGAACGCCCTCCTCGAGGAGGGCGCCAAGGTCAACCACCTGACCTATATCGGCGACGCCAGGGTGGGCAGCGGCGCCAATGTCGGAGCCGGGACCATCACCTGCAACTATGACGGTTTCACCAAGCACCTGACGGATATCGGCGCCGGCGCCTTCATCGGCTCCAACTCGGCGCTGGTGGCGCCCGTGAAGATCGGCGATGGCGCCTATATCGGGTCCGGCAGCGTCATCTCCAAGGACGTACCGGAGGACGCCCTGGCCCTGACGCGGGGGCCGCAGCAGTTGCGCGAAGGTTGGGCCGCGAAGGTGCGCGCGCGCCGCTCGCGCGAGCGATGACCGTGGCATTCCAGCAAGGGAGCTGGCTTGCGGAAAGAATGCGTAACAGCTCGTGACTTGCCGGTCCGCTGGGGTAGCATTAGGTAGGCGGAAACCGGGATAGCTGAGGGCGGCGGCATGTGTGGGATCGTTGGTATTCTGGGAACCGAACCCGTTGCGACGCGTCTGGTCGACGCGCTGAAGCGGCTGGAATACCGCGGCTACGACTCGGCGGGCGTGGCTACGCTGGAAGCGGGCCGTCTCGACCGCCGCCGCGCCGAGGGCAAGCTGCAGAACCTCGAGGCCCGGCTTTCCGACGCGCCTCTGCAGGGGCACACGGGCATCGGCCACACGCGTTGGGCCACCCATGGCGCGCCGACCGAGACCAACGCGCACCCGCATATGACCGAGCAGGTCTCCGTCGTCCACAACGGCATTATCGAGAACTTCCGGGAGCTGCGCGAGGAGCTGACGGGCGAGGGCGCCGCATTCGCCACTGAGACCGATACCGAGGTGATCGCGCACCTGATCACCCGCGAGCTGAAGGCCGGCCACGATCCCGTGCGCGCCGTCTTCAACACGCTGCGCCGGCTTGAGGGCGCCTTCGCGCTCGCCATCATTTTCGGCGGCTACGACGACCTCATGATCGCGGCGCGGCAGGGCAGCCCGCTGGCCATCGGCTTCGGCGAGGGCGAGATGTATCTGGGCTCGGACGCCATCGCACTCGCGCCCTTCACGGACACCATCAGCTATCTGGAGGACGGCGACTGGGCCGTGATCACGCGCGACGGCCTGGCGGTGCGCAACCGCGAAGGCAAGGCCGTTGAGCGTCCGGTGCAGAAGTCCGTGGCCTCGGCGCTGCTGGTCGACAAGGGTAACCACCGCCATTTCATGGCCAAGGAGATCCACGAGCAGCCCGAGGTGATCAGCCACACGCTCGCCAACTATGTGGACTTCGCCGCCGGCCGCGTGCAGTTGCCGGATCTGCCGTTCGATTTCGCCGATCTGCCGCGGCTCACCATCTCGGCGTGCGGCACCGCCGCCTATGCCGGTCTGGTGGCGAAGTACTGGTTCGAGCGTTATGCCCGCCTGCATGTGGAGATCGACATCGCGTCCGAGTTCCGCTACCGCGAGGCGCCGCTGGAGCCGGGCGGCCTGGCGCTGTTCGTCTCGCAGTCTGGCGAGACCGCCGACACGCTAGCTGCGTTGCGTTATTGCCGGGAGCAGGAGCAGCACACCGTTTCGATCGTCAATGTCCGCGAGTCGACCATCGCGCGCGAGTCCCATGCCATGCTTCCGACCCTGGCGGGGCCTGAGATCGGCGTCGCCTCGACCAAGGCGTTCACCTGTCAGCTCACGGTGCTCGCCTGCCTGGCCATCGCCGCCGGCAAGGCGCGCGGCCATGTCTCCGAGAGCCAAGAGGCCGAGCTGATCGCGGCCCTCACCGAGGTGCCGCGCCATATCTCCTCGATCCTGCGCGACGAGGCCCGCTACGAGGTGCTGGCGCATCCGCTGGCCAAGGCCCGGGACGTGCTCTATCTCGGACGCGGGATCAGTTTCCCGCTCGCGCTCGAAGGCGCGTTGAAGCTGAAGGAGATCTCCTATATTCACGCCGAGGGCTACGCTGCGGGAGAGCTCAAGCACGGGCCGATCGCACTGATCGACGAGACCGTGCCGGTGATCGTGATCGCGCCGCGGGACAACCTGTTCGACAAGACGGTCTCCAACATGCAGGAGGTCGCGGCCCGCGACGGGCGGATCGTGCTGGTCACGGACGCGCATGAGGGCGAGGCCGGCTGCCCGGTGATGGATACGATCCGGGTCCCCACGGCCCATGCGTTCACCAATCCGCTGATCTATGCGGTGCCGGTACAGTTGATCGCCTATCATACGGCGGTGCTGATGGGGACGGATGTCGACCAGCCGCGGAATCTGGCAAAATCCGTCACCGTCGAATAATCTGAAGCCTTCGGACGGTCTCCGAGTTGCCTGAATTGTCTGGTTCACGTTAGGGTCGGACGGAAGGAGGCTGTTCCGGGGAGGGGGAATCGTTTAAGCGTCTTGGGATAACCATGTGGCAATCAAGACATATCGCCGTTTTGGCCGTGTTCTGTCTTGCCCTGGTCATCGGCGTGGCCGACACGGCCGCTCAGGGCATTCAGGATGGCGGGCAACTGGTCGCTGCCGGCGACCGCGACCTCAGGTCGGGCAATGCGCGCGGCGCAGTGCGTCAGTATTCGAGAGCCATCAACTCGGAGCAGCTCTCGGCAGCGGAGCTGCCCAAAGTGCTGGCTCGACGCGCCGAGGCCCACCGCAAGGCGGGCCGTCCCGCCCAGGCCATTGCGGACATCAACGGCGCGCTCTGGCTGAAGGGCCTGTCGAAGGCGGAAGAGGCGCGCGCCTATCTCAATCGCAGCCTGGCATACAAGGAGGTCGGTCGGGACGACCGCGCCCGCGCCGATCTCAATCGGGCCAGGAAGCTCAATCCCAAGGTCAGTGTGGACACGCCGGTTGCGGCACTGTCGGCGCCGCGCCGCGAAAGCCCGGCGCCGCAGACACCGCTGCTTCGCGGCGCGCAGTCGGCCACGCCGTCCGGTGCGGCGTCGCCGGGATTCGTCACCACCGTGCAGCCGACCAAGCCATCCCCGACCACGACGGCATCCGTGCCGGGCCTCTCCGTGCAGATGCCCAGCAATCAGCCGTCGAATGTCGTGACCACCACCGCGATTGCGGCAGCGGAGAGCCAGCGATCGGAGCCGGCACCGGCGGCCGAAGCACCGGCGCCTACCGGCACCGTGCCGGCACAGGCCGCACCGCCGGCGCCGCGCCCGCCGGCCGCGCCACAGGCGGCTGCTCCGGCACCGGCGCCCGCAGCGCCTGCCCCGCAGGCGGCTGCGCCACAGCCTGCCGCGCCGGCGCCTTCCGCGCCGCCGCAAGGCTGGGCTACCTCCGTGGACTCTGAACCTTCCAGCGCCGGGCGCCCGGCGAACGAGCGCCGCAGATCCCGTCGGATCGGCCGGTTCTTCAGCGGTCTTTGGGGCTCTTCGGAGAAGGAAAAGGCGCAGAGCGGCGGCGACAGCGCGCCGCCACTCGCATCCGCAGGCCGGAACCGCTCGGACGCTGCGCAACCGCAGTCCCAGGCGAAGTCTGCGGGTCAGGGGCGTTATCGTCTGCAGCTCGCGGCTTTGCGCTCGGAGAACGAGGCGCAGGCCGCCTGGCGACGGCTGGCAGCGCAACACAGGAGCTTGCTGGACGGTCGCGAGCCCATGATCGAGAAGACCGATCTCGGCACGCTCGGCACCGTCTATCGCTTGCAGATCGGCCCCTTTGCCGACAAGCGCGAATCACTTCGTCTCTGCAACTCGTTCAAACGCAGTGGGGTGGATTGCTTTCTCGTGACGCGATGAAAGGCCAACCCCCTGGAATTTCAGCATCTGCCTCGCTATTTGACCTTTGGCGACGATGTCGCAGAAGAAATATTTGCTAAGGTTAGGATGACGGTGCCAAATCGGCCCGTAACGTGCATCCCCTGACGACAGAGAGGCACACCCACCGCCGCCTTTGGCGGTCCCGATGAGAGCCCAGCGTATGCGCGATAAACGTCAACCGTCCAAGAAAAGTCAGCCGCCGCAGACGACCGATGAGGATCATGGTGCCGGACTGCGGCGTTTGACCGAAGCGGAGCAGCACGGCCCGACGTTCCGCATCGGGACGCGTCTTCGCAACTATTTCCTGACCGGCCTGATCATCGTCGGCCCGGTCGGCATCACGCTCTATGTCGTCTACTGGTTCATCGAGCTGGTCGACGCCTGGGTGAAGCCGTTCGTGCCGGAGAAGTATCTGCCGGAGACCTATCTGCCGTTCACCGTGCCCGGCGTCGGCCTGATGTTCTCGATCACGGCCTTGATGGTGATCGGCGCGCTGACCGCCAACCTGTTCGGACGCACCCTCGTCAGCTATGGCGAGATGATGCTCGACCGCATGCCGGTGGTGCGCAACGTCTACGGCGCCCTCAAGCAGATTTTCGAGACGGTGCTCTCGCAGAGCAACAACACCTTCCAAAATGTCGGGCTGATCGAGTATCCCCGCCGCGGTCTCTACGCCATCGTGTTCATCTCCACGGATACCAAGGGCGAGATCAAGGAGCGGGCGGACAATGGCGACGGGCTCCTGAGCGTGTTCCTGCCGACCACGCCAAACCCGACCTCCGGCTTCCTGCTGTTCGTGCCGCAGCGTGACGTCGTTATCCTCGACATGTCGGTGGAGGAGGCTGCCAAGCTGGTGATCTCCGCCGGCCTAGTGGTGCCAGACTATCAGAAGACACTCAAGGGGCTGGCCGACAAGGCCCGTCCCCAGCGCCGCAAGAAGCCAGTGCCGGCGGAAACGGCCTAATGCAGCCGTAAGTTAAGTCTGAGTGCCCGGCGCCCTCAGGCGCGCTTTCTCGTTTGCGCTTTGCGCGTCCGGGTCGGCCGGGCGGTCCGTTTCTCCGCCGACTCTACGATCCGCTCAGCCTGCGCTTTGGCCTGCTCGATGATCATAGCAGCGTCCCGTTGCGCATCGTTAAGGCGCGCCGCATAGGCGGCCTCCGCGGCATCTGTAGAGGCGGGAGATGCCTCTCCGGGGCCGCCCACGATCCGCGACAGTCTGGCGGCCTCGTTCCGGTAGTCTGCGGCCAGCCGTTGCAGGAAGTCCTCCTGAAGGCTTTGCACGTCCTCGGGCCTCACGCACTGCGCCAGGCGAAACGGCAGCGACCAATACTGCTGGAACCGACGCGCATAGAAGGTCGTAAGCTCCGCATTCCAACTGAAGAGAAATCCCATTCCCTGGAGGATTTCAGCGCCGGCTCCGGCCCATTCCTCCGTCCTGACCTCTCGTTTGGGCATCACCCCACTCCCCATTGAGCGCCGCAAGCAAGCATGGCGGAGCTTCGATGCCGGCCTCGATCCGGCGTCCCGCAGGGCCGGCGGCGCAATTGCTGAAACGCTACGCAAGTTACTGAATGGCCCAGAGATCTCTCACCACACCCTCCGGCGACCCGATTACACACCCGGCCGGCAGCACTTGTCCAGCCATGTGTCCAGAGCGGGCTCGGCAGGTGCCAACGAGAGGCTTGCAACGATGCCGTCGCCTCATGCAGGCTCCTGTGCTGAGGTAATCATGGTCTTCCTGACGGGCGCTTTGCAGCCTATATGGACGTCGCGTGGCGGAAAGAGACGCCAACCTATTCAGGGACGCCGTCGGAATGCAGCTTGGTGTGGAGATCGAGCCCTACGAGGATTCCAGGCTGGAGGAGATCGTGCGGCTATCGCTACGCGCCTGGGAGCCTGTGTTTCTCTCGATCGAGGGGGCACTGGATGCCGATGTCTATCAGGCGTTCTATCCCAACGGCTGGCGCGTCGCTCAACAAAGCGCGGTCGAAGCCGCCTGCTCTGACGAGGATACAAAGGTCTGGGTCGCCGTTGCGGACGCGAGAACCGTCGGGTTCGTCGCCTTGAAATGCCATACGGAGGACAATATGGGCGAGATCCATATGATTGCCGTCGACCTCGACTATCAGCGCCGCGGCGTCGCCACCGCTCTCATGAACCATGCGCTCGACTGGTTCAGGCAGATTGGAGCGTCCGTGGCAATGGTGGAGACAGGGGGCGATCCCGGCCATGAGCCGGCTTGCCTTGCCTACGCCTCCGTCGGGTTTCGGCTGTTTCCGGTCGCCAGATATTTCAAGAAGCTCTGATCGTGGCGACGTCCCGGCAAGGTCGAACCGAGACAGCCCTAGGGCCTGTTAAATGGGGCTGATCCACCTCTCTCCCGTTATTCCCGCTTTCGCGGGAATGACGGAGAAGGATGGGTCGCGATGTCGCTGGTCTCTTGGGTCCACACCGTGAAACTCAACAGGCTCTAAAGCCGTGAAACCTCGACCTCCTTGGAGGTGATGAACTCGAGCAGCGCCGGCTGTCCCTCTTCCGTCGCGGTGATGCCGCGCCGGATCGCCGCCGCGATCTCGTTCGGATCGGTGACGCGCTCGCCGTAGCCGCCGAAGGCGCGCGCCATGGCGGCGTAGTCGCCGGAGATGTCGGTCGAGCGGTACTTCTCGGTCGAGACCGGCATCACCTTGAGCTCGATCGCCATGGAGAAGTTGTTCAGGAGGATCGAGAGAATCGGGATGCGCTCGCGCACCGCCGTCTCGAAGTCCATGCCGGTGAAGCCGATGGCGGCGTCGCCCCAGACATTGATGCAGAGCTTGTCGGGACAGGCGAGCTTCGCGCCCATGGCGAGGCCGAGGCCATAGCCGAGCTGCGTGGTCTTGCCCCAGCCGATATAGGAGAGGGGCGTGGTCGTCTTCCAGAAGGGCGAGAGCTGGTCGCGCGGGCTGCCTGCGTCGTGGGTGATGATGGTGTTGGCGACGTCGACGGTCCGCTGCAGCTCCCAGAGCACGCGGTAGGGGTTGAGCGGCGTCGCGTCCGAGGTGAGCTTGGGCAGCCATTGATCGAGCCATGCGTCGTAGCTCGCCTTGATCTTGGCAGCGACCGCATTTGCATCCCGCGGCGCGGGCACATGCCCGGCGAGTGCGGCGAGCAGGGCGTCCAGTGTCAGGGCCGCGTCGCCGACGAGGCCGAGCGCGATGGGCACGTCCTTGTTCAGGTCCATGGGGTCGAGGGTGGCGTGGACGACGCGCTTGTCCGTCGGCATGCGGACGCCGAAACTGGTCTCGGTGAAGCTGCAGCCGATGCCGAAGATCAGGTCGGCGTCATCGAGAAAGCTGCGCACCGGCTGCGGCGTGGCGAGCCCGCCGGCGCCGAGGCTCAGGGGATGCGTCTCTGGAAAGGCGCTCTTGCCCTCGAGGCTGGTGCAGACGGGCGCCGCCAGATGCTCCGCAAGCGCCTTCAGCTGCGGCCAGGCTTTCGCGTAATGCACGCCCTGGCCGGCATAGATCACCGGGCGGCTGGCCGCGGCCAGCATCTCGGCCGCCTTGGCGACGTCCTCGGGCGCGGGTCCGCTGCGGGTGGCCGCCGCCGGTTGGTAGTCGAGCTCGCCCTCCAGTTCCTCCATCATCAGATCGCTCGGGATCTCCACCAGCACTGGACCGCCACGGCCGGTCCTGAGCCGCGTGAAGGCGCGGCGCATGACGTTCGAGACTTCCGCCGCCGAGGTGATCGGTTCCGCCGACTTGGTGACCGTCGCCATGCTGCGCGAGGAATTGAAGTTGGGATGCACATGGGCCAGCCGCCGCGCATAGCCCATCGGCATCACCAGGATCGGAACGGATTCCCCATAGGCCTGGGCGACACCGCCGAAGGCGTTCTCCGCGCCGGGACCGTGCTGCATGGCGAAGACGCCGATGCGGGCGCCGGAGGTGAGCCGCGAGATCGCGTCCGCCATGTGCAGGCCCACGCGCTCCTGGCGCACGATGATCGGCCGGATGTCCTTGTGCGCGGCATATTCGAGCACGTGGTTCACCGGATAGCCGATGACGGTTTCTATGCCCTCGCGCTTCAGGATCTCGGCAACCGCTTCGGCGACTTTCATTTTCGGGTGATCCTCAACAGGCCCTAGGCTGCGGCTTGCTCGACGGTCGGGCCGTCACCGGCGACGGTGGTGCGCCGCATGTCGCGGACCTCCGCCATATCGCGGAAGCGCCGGGCGCGATGCATGGTCTGCCGGTTGTCCCACATCACCAGATCGTTCTCGCGCCAGACATGCGCGTAGACGAACTCTCGCTGGGTGGCGTGCTCTGTCAGGTCGCGGAGGAGCGCGCGCGCCTCGGGCGTCGGCCAGCCGACGATCCGGCCGGCATGGGCGGAGAGGTAGAGCGACTTGCGCCCCGTGACCGGGTGCGTGCGCACCAGGCGCTGGCGTACCGGCTCGAAGTTCCGGCGCTCCTGCTCGGTCAGGTCGTCGGCGAAGCCGAGGATGCCGCGCGAGTAGATCAGCGAGTGCTCGCAGACCAGATCCTCGATCTCTGCCTTGGTCTCGTCGTCGAGGGCGTCGTAGGCCGCGCGCATATCGGCGAACTCGGTGTTGCCGCCCTTCGCCGGCACGACGCGGCCCGAGAGCAGCGAATACTTGGCCGGCACGGCGCGGAAGGAGCTGTCGGAATGCCAGAGCTGGTTGCCCAGGTTGAACATGCGCTGGCGGTCGTCGCGGCCGAGCAGCCGGTCGTTCTTGTCGAGATTGGAGATGTCGGCGAGGAGCGGGCCGAGGCGCCGGTCCTCCGGCTTTGTGATGTTGCTCGCCGCGCCCGGCCGCTCCAGCGCACCGAAGCGCTCGCTGAAGGCGATCTGCTCCTCGTCGGAGATGCGCTGGTCGTGGAAGACCAGAACGGCGTAGCGGTCCATGCCCTGCTCGATGGCGGCGACCGCATCCGCGTCGAGCGGCCGCCTCAGATCGACGCCGGAAACCTCGCCGACGAAGACGGGATGCAGGGGCTGGATCTCGATACGCATCGGTCGCTCTCTTTCGCGCTCGGACCTGTCTTGTGCCGGGTATGGAGGCGAAGGGCCGGTAGGACCCCAAAAAATCTAAAGGTCTTGGCGCAAGAGGGTCAACGGTTTCGCGGGCGAGAGCCCGTTCCCGAGCGCTTCCATGAATGCAAGGTGATCCACGGCTTCAGGTTCCGTTCAGCTTCGGTCTGCAAAAAGTCTTCGTTTGTGTCGGCTCAGTGGCCGGTGCTGCAAACCAATGTGTGCAGGTCGGGGTGCCATCTGGAGATGCCGAAACAGCTTGCTCAATCTGTGGATCTTGAAATCCTCGAGTTGCGCCTTTCGGAGCTTCGCGAGGTTGGTGCCGTCCCGGAGGCAATCCCGGTGGCCGAGCGCCTGCTGGCGCTGCGCGAACAGACGCTGGCTCCCGACCATCCCGATCTCCTTGCGGGCCTGGACGATCTGGCGTTCCTTTATCAGGAGCAGGACAGGCTGGCCGAAGCCGAGGCGCTCTTCGAGCGTGCGCTGGCGCTGCGGGAGGCGGCGCTGCCCGCCGACCATCCGGACATCGCAGCGAGCCTCGATAATCTGGCCGGCCTCTACTACGCCCAGGATCGCCTGGCGGAGGCCGAAGCGCTCCGCAAGCGCGCGCTCGCCCTGTTCGAGCGGTCTTTGCCCGGAGGGCATCGCGACATTGCCATCTGTCTCGACAATATGGGATGCGTCTATCAGGAGCAGGGTCGGCTGGTGGAGGCCGAGCCGTTTCATAGGCGCGCTCTGGAGCTGTTCGAGATGGCGTCGGACAGCGGCGATCCGGACATTGCCACCTGTCTCACCAACTTGGCCCGGCTCTATCAGGCGCAGGGCCGGCCGGCGGAAGCCGAGCCGCTCTTCGAGCGCGCGCTGGCACTGCGGGAAAGTGCGCTGCCGGCCGGCCATCCTGCTATCATCCGAAGCCACGACGCCTTGGCCGAGTTCCACCAAAGCGAGGGCCGGCTGGCGGAGGCGATGCAGCTCTTCGAGCGTGCGCTTGAGATCTGCGAGGCGACCCGGCCTGCCGACGATCTGGATATTGCCTTCAGGCTCGACAAGCTGGCGTGCCTCTATGAGGCACAGGGACGCGATGCCGAGGCGAACGCGCTCTTCGCGCGCGCGCGGGCCATCGTGGCAGACCCCTCCTGGTAGCTTCTGCGGCTTTGGCGACGATCGATGCCGCGGCGCCC
This sequence comes from Hyphomicrobiales bacterium, assembly GCA_022361215.1. Lineage (GTDB taxonomy): Bacteria > Pseudomonadota > Alphaproteobacteria > Rhizobiales > Methyloligellaceae > JAKSBI01. The sequence continues at coordinate 24,979 of JAKSBI010000388.1, forward strand.
CCAGGGCAATCCGGTGTTTGCTACTGGGTCAGGTAGGCAAGGGCGATAAGGCCGCTGACGGCGGCAATGGCAAGGGCGGAGCAGACCGCCATCCCCTTGAAAATGCCCGAGAGTGTGTCCTTCCACATGACGGTCCTCCACCAAACGTTTCGACCCTGTGGCTGCGGCAGACCGATCCTGCTTCTGTTGCTCACGTCGGAGCGAAAGCCGGCTCCGCTCTTGATTGAGACGCTTACGGAAAATTGGTTGAACCGACATCTGAACCGAACGTTCATGCTCGGTTCTGTCGGAACACAGGAAGTCGTCCGCCCCCCACCGCTGTTGAATTGGTAACAGACCCGTTATCGATGACCAAAGTAAGACAAGCGCTGGAGCAAAGGCCATGTCGTCGTGGCGGCAAGATTTGACCGGCCATATGCGAATTGTCGGCTCTGAAAGCATGACGGCGGGCACGGCCAGGCCGAGAAAGCGCTGCCAGGTCAAGAGCTTCAGGAGGCCCGGCGCTGTCAGTCGGCGGCCGTCGGGACCAACCGTCGGACGCAATCTTCCACGCCCTCGGTCCAGGCCGGCAATTGCACCCCGAAGGTTCGCGCGAGCCTGGAGCTGTCGAGGCGCGCATTGTCGAGGCGGGGCGCCTTCGTCTCGTACTCGGCGGTCGTGATGGACGCGATCTCGGTCGAAGGACCGCCCAGCCGCCGCGAGACGTCGAACACCTTCTGCGCAAATCCGAACCAGCTCACGGCCCCGGCGCCGGCCGCATGATAGGTGCCCCAGCGCGCCGAGCTCCGGTCCGAGGCGATCTGCGCCGCAATGTCGAGGATCGCTTCGGCCAGATGCAGCGCATAGGTGGGGCAGCCCACCTGATCGTCCACCACGTCGATCTCCGGGCGTTCGGCCGCCAGTTCCAGCATGGTCTTGACGAAGTTGCGGCCGTAGGGGCTGTAGACCCAGGCCGTGCGCAGGATGATGTGCTTCGGGTTGGCCTCGGCGACGGCCAGCTCGCCTTCGAGCTTCGAACGGCCGTAGACGCTGCGCGGCGCCGGCGCGTCATCCTCGGTGTAGGGCGTGCTCTTGGTGCCGTCGAAGACGTAGTCGGTGGAGAGATGAATGACGGGGATGTCGGCCTTGGCGGCCGCCGCGGCAAAGGCGGCGGCGCCCGCGCAGTTGAGCTGGAACACGGCCTCCGGCTCGCTCTCGGCCTGATCGACCGCGGTATAGGCGGCCGTATTGATCATGATGTCGGGCAGGGCCTTGACCATGTTGCTGCGAATGCTGGACGGCCGGCAAAGGTCGAGCGCTGGCCGACCCACGGACAGCGCCGTGATGTCCGGTCTGGCCGGCGCCAGCTCCAGCAATGCGCGCGCGATCTGACCGTGCCAGCCGGCGATCAAGAGGCGCATCGAGACATGCCTCCTCAGGGCAGGGTCCCCAGCCCTCCTAGAGTTACATCGAGATGCCGCCCACCTGAAGGGGTGACGTGCACTTTGAGGCGACTGTCGGCGCGATTTGTGCCGGATCAGGGCCGATGGACCTGGGCCGTCTGGTCCTCCCGGTACTCGCGCACGACCGGGGCGGCAATGCCGCCGACGCGAACGGATGCCTCATCCTGAGTGAGCACGGCAAGCGCTACGAGGCCGCTGATCGCGGCAATGGCGAGCACCAGACAGAACGCCACGCCGATGACAATGGCTGAGACCGTGTCCATCCACATCGTGATCCTCCCATGACCGCTTCGACCACCGTTGGCAGCGAACCGGCCATCCATGGCGTGTCGGGTCTGAGCGGTCGTCAGGTGCCGGTTCCAGTCGCGAATGCAACGTATACGGAGCGCGGTTTGAACCGGACCTGATCTGTCCGTTCATCTGCGGTTCAGTCGGAGGATCCACGGGTGCACCTATGGCCTTGGGTCGGGCGACGGTCTGCGCTATCAGCTCTTCGGTCCGCGCGTCTTCGCGAGTCCTGAAAACTTGTGCCGCCAGATATGCCTTTTTGATCGTGTGAGGTCCCATGACCGGAGAACCGCAGCCCACCGTCTCGATCCTCTCGGCCGACGACGTCGTTGCCCATCTGCCCGAGCTTGGGGCGCTCCTGCGGGCGTGCGTCCACGCCGGCGCCGCCATCAACTTCGTGCTGCCCTACACCGAGGATGACGGCCGGGCCTTCTGGACCGGGAAGGTGCTGCCGGGCGTGCGCCAGGGGGTGCGGTCGGTGCTGGTGGCATGGGTCGGCGGACGCATCGCGGGCTCGGTCCAACTGGACACCGATACGCCGCCCAACCAGCCCCATCGTGCGGAGGTCTCCAAGCTGATGGTGCATCCGGAGTTTCGCCGCCAGGGCATCGCGCGGACGCTGATGGTCGAGCTCGAGCGGCTCGCCGGCCGGCAGGGGCGGAGCCTGATCACGCTGGACACGCGCACCGGCGATCATGCGGAGCCGCTTTACGCGTCCTTGGGCTACCGGACGGTCGGCGTCATTCCGGGGTATAGCCTCGACCCGCTCGACCAGGATCGTCTCGACGCCACGACGATCATGTACAAGGCCCTCTGACGACGGGCGCGCTTGGACCTTAACCCGCGCGCAGGAGCCGGACGGCCTCGTCGCGCTCGAAGAGATAGAGCAGCACGCGCAGCGCCTCGCCGCGGGCCGACCTCAGCTCGGGGTCGCTGGCGAGCACCAGCTTGGCGTCGTCGCGAGCCGCCATCAGCAGCTCCTGGTCCTCGGGCAAGCAGGCCAGCCGGAACGCGGGGAGGCCGCTCTGGCGCGTACCGAGCACCTCGCCGCCGCCGCGCAGCTTCAGGTCCTCCTCGGCAATGCGGAAGCCGTCCTCGGTCTCCCGCAGGATCTTCAGGCGCGCCGTAGCCGTCTCGTTCAGCGGCGGCTGATAGATGAGAATGCAGGACGACTCGCCGCTGCCCCGCCCGACCCGGCCGCGGAGCTGATGGAGCTGGGCTAGGCCGAAGCGTTCGGCGTGCTCGACCACGATGATGGTGGCGTTGGGCACGTCGACGCCGACCTCGATCACCGTCGTAGCCACCAGGATGGCAATCTCGCCCGCGGAAAAGCCCGCCATGACGCGATCCTTCTCGGCGGCTGCCATGCGCCCGTGAATCAGCGCCACCCGGTCGCCGAAGACCGTCTTCAGATGAGCGTGCCGCTCCTCGGCCGCCGCTACGTCGAGCTTGTCGGACTCCTCGACCAGCGGGCACACCCAATAGGCCTGGGCGCCGTCGGCGACGGCGGTCTTGAGCCGCGCGACCACGTCGTCGAGGCGTTCGAGCGGCATCACGCGGGTCGCCACCGGCTTCCGCCCCGCTGGCTTCTCGTGCAGCCGCGACACCTCCATGTCGCCGTAATGGGTCAGGAGCAGCGTGCGCGGGATCGGCGTCGCGGTCATCACCAGCACGTCGGCGCCGGTTTCCGCGCCCTTGGTCTGCAGGGCCAGCCGCTGGTGCACGCCGAAGCGGTGCTGCTCGTCGATCACCGCGAGCGCCAGCGCCTTGAAGTCGACGGTGTGCTGGAAGAGTACGTGGGTCCCGATCAGAATGTCGATGTCGCCCGCGGCCAGCGCCTCCAGCGTTTGCGTGCGCTCGCGTCCCTTCTCCCGGCCTGTGAGCACGGCGAGGCGGAGGCCGGTGGCCTCTGCGATCGGTGCGAAGGTGCGGAAATGCTGACGCACCAGCACTTCGGTGGGCGCCATCAGGGCGGCTTGCGCGCCTGCCTCAATGGCCGTGGCCATGGCCAGCAGCGCCACCGCCGTCTTGCCGCTGCCCACATCGCCCTGCAGCAGGCGCAGCATGCGGTGCGGGGCGGCAAGGTCGGCGTCGATCTCGGCAAGGGCCTGGGTCTGGGCGCCGGTCAGCGCGAAGGGCAGGGCGCCGACGATGGCGGACCGGAGCTTACCGGTGCCCTCGAGCGCGCGGCCCGGGCTCTTGCGCAGGCGGGCCCGGACGAGGGCCAGCGCCAGCTGGTTCGCCAGCAGCTCGTCGAAGGCGAGCCGCTGGCGCGCCGGCGCGTCATGGGCGAGGTCGGCCTCGGACTGCGGCCGGTGCACCGCCC
>JAKSBI010000256.1 GCA_022361215.1 Hyphomicrobiales bacterium
CTAGGGCAGCGGTGACAGGCTCGTCATGTCGGCCTGGATGAATGGCTGGATGTTCGGTGTGGTCACGTGGACCACGCCTCTCAGATAGGCAACCGAGAGAACGAGTACGCAAACCAGCCCCAGCACGGGCCCGCGCATCCGCCGCATCTAGACCTCCAGAGTTCGCGTGTGTCGAGAATCGATTGGTGCCGATTCGGCGGCCGCGCGTCGACGAAAACCGTCGGAAAGCAATAAACAATTTCTCCCGGTGTGGCGAAAATGACCCAGTGTCGCCGGTGGGTCCCAATATCTGGGGCGGGCCGGAGTCCGAGATACAAGGTCCGTCCGGTCCGCCTCGGGCTATGCGCTCCGGTGCGCCTGCGCCGCATCGCCGGAAGGTGCGGCGGTCGCGTCCAGCGGCCCAAGCGAGGCTTCGAGCAGGGGCCTGACCTCGGAGCCGAACCGCTCGATGGAGGCCAGCGCCTTGGCTTGCGGCCAGTCCCCGACCTGGAATTGCAGCAGCATGTGGCTCGGCCGGCCGTGGCGGATGGTGTCCGCCAGCCGCTCGGCCACCTGCGCCGGATCGCCGACCGGAAGGTGCCGGGCCAGATCGTCGAGCGACGGCTCGCCGGGGAAGGGCTTCTCCTCCAGCATGGCGCCGTTCACCACCTCTTCGCGCCGGCGCAGGCTGGCCGAGAGCCGGAGCTGGTGGCGGGTCTCCTCGAGAAACGCCATGGCCTCGTCCCGGCTGTCGGTGACGCAGGCGTGGCGCAGGATGGCAAGCGGCGCCGGCGTCTCCCGGCCCTCGGCGCCGAAGGTCTCGTCGAGGCTTCGGCGCATGGCCGCGAGCTGTTCCCCGGTCAGGTTGCGCGTGCCGATCATCGGCACGTAGCCGCGCCGGGCGGCCATGCGATGCAACTCCGGATTGTCGCCCGCCAGCCAGACCGGCGGGAGCGGGCCATAGGGGCGGGTGGCGATATGCGTCTCGGGCAGCCGGTAGTGCGTGCCCTCATAGGTGAAGGTCTCGCGCGCGAAGGCGCGTTCGTACATGTCCAGGAACTCTTCGAGCTTCGCCTTCGAGGCGGCCAGGTTCTCGCCGAAGCGCTCGAACTCGTAAGGCTGATAACCGCTCCCCAGGCCAAGCACGAAGCGGCCGTGCGAGAGCGCGTCGACCATGCCGATCTCGGCCAGGAGCCGGGCCGGATGGTAGAGGGGGACCACGACCACGGCGGAGCCGAGCCGGATGCGGGCGGTCTCTCCAGCCGAGCGCGCCACCATCATCAGCGGCGACGGGCAGATGCAGTAGTTGGAGAAGTGGTGCTCGGCGAACCAGGCGATCTCGAAGCCGGCGGCCTCCGCCGCTTTGACCTGCGCGACCGTGTCGTCGAGGATCTCATGGCTCGGCGTCCCGGCCGTGCGGTACCCCATCAGGCTGAAATGGCCGAACTGCATGACGTGTCCTTCCCGCGCGTGCGCTTTGCCAAGAGATGCGACACTATAGGACCGAACGTCGGTGCGCGGAAAGTTGGGCTCGACCCGGATGCGCCAACGACGGATCGGAAACGAAGTCCGCCGGGAGAGAGCGCATGGGCAGCAATCTGAGATTGGACCAGGACGGCGGTATTGCCATCCTCCGGCTCACTCGTCCGCCGGTCAACGCGCTGGACGCAGGCTTTCTGGAGGATATCGACGCGGCGCTCGACGACATGGAGGGCGCGGCGGACAGCAAGGCGCTGGTCGTCACCGGCGACGGCGCGGCGCTGTCGGCCGGCCTGAACCTGAAGACGCTGCCGACCCTCGACGCCCAAGGGCAAAGACGCACCGTCGAAGCGCTCAACCGCACCTTCTCGCACCTCTACGCCCTGCCTCTGCCCGTCGTCGCCGCCGCGAACGGCCATGCCATTGCCGGGGGCCTGTTCTTCGTGCTGACGGCGGATTACCGGGTCGGGGCGCTGGGCGCGGCGCAGTTCGGCCTGTCGGAGATCCGTGTCGGCGTGCGCTTCCCAGTCGGGCCGCTGGAGATCGCGCGCGCCGAGCTCACCCCGGCCGCCGCCC
>JAKSBI010000725.1 GCA_022361215.1 Hyphomicrobiales bacterium
AACGGCAAGGAGCTCGGCCGGCTGGTCGGCCCGGCGGAGTGGGACTCGGAAGACGCGGTGGCCCTGATCAAGGCGGCGATCGGGAAGGGTTAGCCTGCCGCCCCAAGCCTTAGCTGTGAACTTGGACGCGCTTCTGCACGCGTCATTCCTGCGAAATCAGGAAGGATAGAGATGTGGGCTTGAAAGCCCTGCGGAGAAGAAAATGCCAAGTGTGGATTGGCTCGCCAAAGATATCGGTACAATTGCCGGTTTCATGTCCATCGATGAGTGCAACGCGTACATCCGCTTCAGCGAGCTTGAGGGCTATGAGGAAGCCACGGTGACCACGGAGCGGGGCATGGTCATGATGAAGGGCGTGCGCAACAACGACCGCGTCATGGTCGACGATGTTGGGCGCGCACGACAGCTTTTTGAGAGACTCAAAGAGAGTGTCCCAGCATCTTTCAGAGACGAATGGTCTCCTGTCGGCCTCAACGAGCGCCTCCGCCTCTATCGATACGATGTGGGTCAGCAGTTCGACTGGCATATGGACGGATACTTCGAAAGAGCCAACGGCGAACGCAGCTTCTTCACGTTCATGGTCTATCTGAATGACGATTTCGACGGCGGTGCTACCTCATTCAGAGGCCTGGGACACGGCGCGACGCCGTCCGATCATCTTGAGGTCACGCCTCAAAAAGGTATGGCCCTGCTCTTTCATCACCCGATCGAGCACCGCGGAGACCCGGTTCTTGCGGGCCGGAAGTACGTGCTTCGGACGGATGTCATGTATGGGCGTAACGCCATGTGAGGGCCTAACGGCTCGCATGTATCAGTGCAGCGTCGGGAGCGATGGGCTGGTGCCCGGCCGGCCATCATCGGCTTGTTCGGCCCCTGAAATCTTTTTCTTTCTGATCCGGATGTCATAATGGGCCCATGATGCACACGATCACACACGACATAGAAGAGCTCATCGCTCGCCAGGTCGAGCAAGGCAACTACGAGTCGTTTGACGAAGTGCTGGCCGCCTTGAAGGCCTTTGTGTCCGATGACAGGCTTGTCGAGCAGGCCCGCAAGGCTTGGCTCAGACGGGAAATCGAGAAAGGCGAGGCAAGTGGCGGAGAAATCCCCGCGGAGCAGGTGTTCGGCGCAGCGCGCAGTCGTATCGAGGCGATCAAGGGCAATCGGTAATCGTGGCGCCGGTTCTATTTCGTCAGGCTGCCCGCGCCGATTTTGATGCCATCGTCGAATTCATCGCGTCCGACAATCCCGATCGTGCGTTCACATTCGTAGATGAGCTTGAAGAAGCTTGTCTGAGGCTCGGCGAATTCCCTGACAAAGCGCCCCTTGTACCCTCACTGGGTCTCGATATTCGGCGGCTGATACATGGCACCTACAATATCTACTATCGCCATGAGAGCGGCAGAGTGATCATCCTGCGCGTGCTACATGCCGCAAAGTTGGTCGATCGCAATGACGTGACATGATCGCGGATCCACCGATGTTGTGGACCATGGTCAGGCATTGCCGCTTTGGGCTGATTTCTCCGGCTGGCAGAAGTCTGTTGGCGGAAACAGATCAGCGCGTCGGAATGGGCGCGTCGCCGCGGTAGTCGTAGAAGCCGCGGCTGGTCTTGCGGCCGAGCCAGCCCGCCTCGACATACTTTACCAGCAGCGGACAGGGTCGGTACTTGGAGTCCGCCAGGCCCTCGTAGAGCACCTGCATGACCGAGAGACAGGTGTCCAGGCCGATGAAATCGGCCAGCTCCAGCGGTCCCATGGGGTGGCGCGCGCCGAGCTTCATGGCCGTGTCGATGGCCTCCACGTTGCCGACGCCCTCGTAGAGCGTGTAGACCGCCTCGTTGATCATCGGCAGCAGGATGCGGTTGACCATGAAGGCCGGGAAGTCCTCGGCCACGGCGACGGTCTTGCCGAGGCTCTTCACGAACTCGCGCGCCTCGGAGAAGGTCACGTCCTCCGTGGCGATGCCGCGGATCATCTCCACCAGCTCCATGACCGGCACCGGGTTCATGAAATGCATGCCGATGAAGCGCTCGGGCCGGTCCGTGGAGGCGGCGAGCCGGGTGATGGAGATCGAAGACGTGTTGGTGGCGATCACCGCCTCGGGCTTCAGCGCCGGACACAGCTCGGCGAAGATCTTGCGCTTGATGTCCTCGTCCTCGACCGCGGCCTCGATCACCAGGTCGCATTCCGACAGAGCGTCCATGTCCTCCGCATAGGTGATGCGGGCCAGGGCGCTCTTCATGTCCTCTTCGCTGATCTTCTGGGCGCCCACCTGGCGGGAGAGATTGCCGTTGATGGTGGCCAGCGCCGCCTCGACGCGATCCTTGGAGAGATCGTTCAGCGCGACGTCGTAGCCGGCGAGGGCAACCACATGGGCGATGCCGTTGCCCATCTGTCCGGCTCCGATAATGCCGATCTTGTCGATAGTCATGGCTTAAGGCCTGCCTGCATTCCGTTTCGGTTGCGGCCGGCGGCGCTCACAGGCCTGCCTTCTCGAGCTCGGATTCGAGCTCGGGCAGAGCCTCGAAGAGATCGGCCACCAGGCCGTAGTCCGCGATCTGGAAGATCGGCGCTTCCTCGTCCTTGTTGATGGCGACGATCACCTTCGAATCCTTCATGCCCGCCAGATGCTGAATGGCGCCCGAGATGCCGACCGCGAGATAGAGCTCCGGCGCCACCACCTTGCCGGTCTGGCCGACCTGGTAGTCGTTGGGCACGAAGCCCGCGTCGACCGCCGCGCGGCTGGCGCCGACCGCGGCGCCGAGCTTGTCGGCCACCTTTTCCAGAAGCGTGAAATTGTCGCCCGACTGCATGCCGCGCCCGCCGGAGATCACCACGCGCGCGGAGGTCAGCTCGGGGCGGTCGGACTTGGAGAGCTCGGCGCCGGCGAACTCCGAGATGCCGCTGGCGCCGGGCACGGCCGTGTCCTCGATAGGCGCCGCGCCGCCGTCGCCCGCGGCCTGGAAGGCGGTGGTGCGCACGGTGATGACCTTGGTGGCGTCCGTCGACTGCACGGTCTCGATGGCGTTGCCCGCATAGATCGGCCGCTCGAACGTGTCGGCGGCTGCGATGCCGGTGATATCCGAGATCTGCGCCACGTCGAGCAGCGCCGCCACGCGGGGCATGAAGTTCTTGCCGGTGGTGGTGGCGGGCGCCAGGATCGCGTCGTAATCGCCCGCCATGGGCACGATCAGCGCGGCCATCTCCTCGGCGAGCTGATGGGCGAGCTGCGCGGCGTCGGCGACCAGCACCTTGCCGGCGCCCTCGAGCTTGGCGGCCGCCTCGGCCGCGGGACGGCAGTCGTGACCGGCCACCAGGATGTGCACGTCGCCGCCGAGGGCGGCGGCGGCCGTCAGGGCCTTGGCGGTGGCGTCGTTGAGCGTCTGGTTGTCGTGCTCGGCGACCAGCAGAACGGCCATCAGATCACCCCCGCTTCGTTCTTCAGCTTCTCGACGAGGTCGGCCACGGTCTCGACCCGCACCCCGGCCTCGCGTCCGGCCGGCTCGCTCGTCTTCAGGACCTTGAGGCGCGGCGCGACGTCGACGCCGTAGTCCGCAGGCGTCTTCTCGTCGATCGGCTTCTTCTTGGCCTTCATGATGTTGGGCAGCGAGGCGTAGCGCGGCTCGTTCAGGCGCAGGTCCGTGGTCACGATCGCGGGCATGTTCAGCACGACCGTCTGCAATCCGCCGTCGATCTCGCGGGTGACGCGGGCCTTGCCGCCGTCGAACTCCAGCTTGGAGGCGAAGGTGCCCTGCGGCCAGCCGAGCAGGGCCGCGAGCATCTGGCCCGTCTGGTTGGAGTCGTCGTCGATGGCCTGCTTGCCCATGACGACTAGGTCGGGGGCCTCCTCCGCGACGATCGCCTTCAGGATCTTGGCGACGCCCAGCGGCTCGACCGTCTCGTCGGTCTGGACCAGAATGCCCCTGTCGGCACCCATGGCGAGCGCCGTGCGAATCGTCTCCTGGGCCTTTTGCGGGCCGATGGAAACGGCGACGATCTCCTCGGCCGTGCCGGCTTCCTTGATGCGGATGGCCTCTTCGACGGCGATTTCGTCGAAGGGGTTCATCGACATCTTCACATTCGCCAGCTCAACCCCTGAACCGTCCGCCTTGACGCGGATCTTGACGTTGTAATCGACGACCCGTTTGACGGGCACCAGAATCTTCATGCAATCGTCTCCCGACCGAACCTTGGCGCGTGTCGCTTTCGTCGGGTCCGTTTATGTGATGTGTGAGCGGGTGCGGGCAACGGATTTCGACCGAAATCTTGCTTCGCACCTGCGAAAGGCGGCGGCGACGGTACTGCCGCACCTTGCCCAAGTCAATGCTTCCAAAGCGTTTTGCAGCGCAAGATGGCCGATGGGGCGCAACCCGGCCGGAGCGCGGTGCGAACGGACGCTTCCGCTCACGCGCCGCCGGCCGTCCTGTCGAACAGGTGGACGCCGGGTCTGCGCATGAAAAGGATCAGCAGCGCGCCCGCCACCAGGCCGCCGACATGGGCCCACCAGGCGACGTTGTCGTCCTTGGCCGCGAAGGCGTTGAAGAGCTGCAGCAGGATCCAGAACCCCAGCGCCCAGGCGGCGCTGATGCGCAAGGGAATGCGCCACAGCGCCAGCACCCAGACTTTCACCTTGGGGTGCAGCATCAGATAGGCGGAAATCACGCCGGCGACGGCGCCGCTGGCGCCGATCAAGGGGATCTCGGAGTCGGGCAGGATCCAGGAATGGGCCAGGCCGGCGAAAACGCCGCAGATGATATAGAACATCAAGAACCGGATATGGCCCATGGCGTCCTCGACATTGTCGCCGAACACCCAGAGGAACAGCATGTTCCCGACCAGATGGAAGAAGCCGCCATGCATGAACATGTAGGTGACGAGGGTGAAGCGCTCCGGAATGGGCAGTGCGCCCTGGGGCACGAAGACATGGCCGGCAAAGAGCGGTCCCTGGCTCAAGAGCTCCGCCGGGATCAGGGCGAAGGCGGCGGCGCGCAGGTCCGTGGGAAAGAACCAGCCGGTCTGAAAAAAGACGTAGACGCTGACATTGAGGGCAATGAGGGCGACCGTCACATACTGGAAGGGGATCGACTTCAGGGGGTTGCGGTCATGAAGCGGGACGAACATGGCTGCAACTCTCCCACCTATCTGTTCTCGCCCGGTGTCCAGAGCACGTCCGCCTTGCCCTTGTCGTTGACGTAGCGGCTGGCCACGAACAGGAAGTCCGACAGGCGGTTGACGTAGCGCAACGCCGGGTCGCTCACGGTCTCGTCCTCGAGGCCGGCCAGCTCGACGATCAGGCGCTCGGCGCGGCGGCACACGGTGCGTGCCACATGCAGCGCGGCGGCGGCGGCCGACCCGCCCGGCAGCACGAAGGAGCGCAGCGGCTCCAACTCGCCGTTGAGCGCATCGATCTCTTCCTCGATCCGCTCAACCTGCCGTTCGCTGACCCGAAGCGGCTCGTAGTCCAGCGGCTCGTCGGCCTCGGGCGTGCACAGGTCGGCGCCGAGATCGAACAGATCGTTCTGGATGCGGGCCAGCATGGCGTCGACCTCCGCCTCGTCCGGGCCGAGATGCTGGCGCGCCACGCCGATGGCGGCGTTGGTCTCGTCGACGGTGCCGTAGGCGGCGATGCGCTGGTGGGATTTCGGGACGCGCACGCCGGTACCGAGGGCCGTCGTGCCCTTGTCGCCCGTGCGCGTATATATCTTGTTGAGAACAACCATGGCCGAGTGAGAGTGTGCCGCTGAACCGGGAACCAACCGTTGGCGCCTAGCCTAGCGGCCGCAAGGGGTGGGTCAAGCTTTGGCTTCGCTGCCGATCATCCCGGACGGGCTCATTTCAGCGAGGCGACGTAGATGGCGGCCATGACGACGCAGATGGCCACGAACTGCAGGATCACGCGCCACCGCATCAGGAGCTGAGACCGGTTCGGGCTTCCGCCGCGCAGCATGTTCCAGAGACCGAGCATCAGGACCACGCCGACAGCCGCGAGAGCGAACGGGATGAGGCTGTGAAGAAAGACGTTCATGGACGAAGGAATCCCGAGTGAAAGAAGGGACGGTACAGGCTACGCAGCGCGAACGCCAACGGATTTGACCGGCAGGCAGGGCGCTGCCGTGTGGGCCGACCGAAGCTAATGTCCCGCGGTTACGGCATCGAGCTGGCGTGTGGTCAGCACGCGCCGGGCGAAGGCCATCAGATAGGTCGGCGTGGTGACGAAATAGCGCGGCTTCGGCCGGCGGCTCTCGAGGGCGTGGACGAGCTTGCCGAGGACCGCTTCGGGGCCGAGCTTGAAGGTCTGCTTGCCGCCGGCCTCCATGCCGGCGATGCGGCGCCGGTAGGTCTCGGCATGGGGCGAGCCTTCGAGGTCGATATTGGCCTTGTAGGCCGCCAGCGCGCGCTCTACGAAGCGGCTTTTGATGGGGCCGGGCTCGATGATCGAGACGAAGATGCCGCTGCCTGAAAGCTCCTGCCTGAGCGCGTCGCTGAGCCCCTCGATGGCGAACTTGGAGGCGTTGTAGGCGCCGCGATACTTCATGGAAACCAGCCCCAGCACGGAGGAGTTCTGCACGATGCGGCCGCCGCCGTTCGACCGCATGGCCGGGATCAGGCGCCAGGTCAGGTCGTGCCAGCCGAAGAAATTGGCCTCGAACTGCTCGCGCAGCACGTCCGGGCGCAGGTCCTCGACGGCGCCGGGCTGGCCGTAGGCGCCGTTGTTGAAGAGAGCGCCGAGACGGCCGTCCGTGGCGCCGAGCACGGTCTCGGCGCAGGCGGCGATCGAGTCCGGCTCGGTGTAGTCGAGATAGACGGTCTCCAGCCCCTCCGCCTCGAGGCGGGCAAGGTCTTCGGACTTGCGGGCCGTGGCGAACACGCGCCAGCCGCGCGCCTTCATGCCGCGGGCGCAGCATTCGCCGATGCCGGAGGAGCAGCCGGTGATGAGGACGGATCGCTCGGTCATGACGCGCGGGTTTACCCTGCCGAGGCCGCGATGGGAAGCGTCAGGGCTTCGGTCTGTCCTTCAGCCCGTTGACGAAGGCCACGCCCCGGTCCGGGAAGTCCGTGAAGAGGCCGTCGATGCCGGCCTGCACCAGAAAGATCTCGAAGGCCTGTTCCAGGCTCTCGATGCCGTCGGGGAGCGCGTCGGCGCGGAAGGTGAAGGCATGCACCTCCAGGCCAAGCTCATGGGCCGTGGCCACCAGATCGGTGACGACAGGTTTGCCGGCGCCGTCGCGGCCCGACACCACATGCGGCATCCAGGGGCCGACGCCATCGGCGACCTCGGCGATCCGGGCCAGGCCGTCGCGGGTCCTGAGCGTGTCGAAGTCCATGTCGGGCGCCTCGTTCCAGGAATTGTCCGCGATGAGCTGGACGAGCCGGCCCCGGTAGCCGAGCTCGCTCCGGATACGCTGCGTCTCGTTCCAGTCGAAGCATTGCAGGTAGAGCGCGTCGTCCTTGGTCTTGTAGCCGTAGCGCGCCAGGGTCTCGATGACGATGCGGGAGATGTCCTGGCCCTCGGCGCGGTGGAAGGCGGGCCGCTTGATCTCGGTGTAAATCCCGGCCGTGCGGCCGGTGGAGGCGTTGAGGCCCTGGATCAGCTCGATCTCCTCGGCCAGCGTGGCGACCTTGAAGGCGGATTTGCCCGGCGGGAAGCGCTTGGGAAACACCGCCTGGCCGGTCCGGAGCTTGATGCGCTCGTTGACCGAGAGCCGCTTGATCTCGGCCAGCGTGAAGTCGATGGCGTAGTAGTGGCCGTCGGCGCGCTTGCGGTCCGGGAAGACCCTGGCCACGTCGGTGACCGTGCCGAGATGGATATCGTGCAGCACGATCGGGACGCCGTCCTTGGTCAGGACCACGTCCTGCTCGATGTAGTGGGCGCCCTGGGCGTGGGCCATGGCCTTGGCCGCCAGCGTGTGCTCGGGCAGATAGCCGGAGGCGCCGCGATGGGCGACGACGATCTTGTCCGC
>JAKSBI010000844.1 GCA_022361215.1 Hyphomicrobiales bacterium
ATGCGCGGCTATCTGCTGGCGGGCAAGGAGGCCTTTCTCGAGCCCTACAAGAGCGGAGAGAAGGCGGTCTACGAGCGGGTCGGGGCTCTGCGGAAGACCGTATCGGACAATCCCGAGCAGGTGGCGCGGCTGACCGAGGTCACGACCGTCTTGCGCGCCTGGCAGAAGGACGTCACGGAGCCGCAGATCGCCCTGCGCCGCCAGATCGGCGATGCGGAGACCATGAACGACATGGCGCGGCTGGTGGGACGGGGCGAGGGCAAGCGCTATTTCGACACGTTCCGCGACCAGATCGCGAGCTTTATCAACCACGAGCAGACGCGGCTCGCCGGACGCCAGAAGGAATTCCTCAAATCGCAAGAGGAGTTGCAGCACAATTTCTTCTCGATCGAGGAGGCGACGCAGCTCGTCGACCGGACGCACCGCATGATCGCCTCGTCCTCGGAGCTTCTCGCCGCCGCCGTCGATATGGAATCGGGCATGCGCGGTTACCTGCTCTCGGGAGAGGACGACTTCCTCGCGCCCTTCAAGAGCGGCAAGGAGCGCTTCGAGTACAACATCGCCAAGCTCAAGGCCGCGGCCAGTGAGAGCCCGAAGCAGGTTGCCCAGCTCGAGAAGACCGAAGGCTTGGTCAAGGAGTGGCTGAGTAAGGTTGCCGAGCCGGCGATGGCGCTGCGGCGAAGAACCGAGGCTGGGATCGTCTCGCTGAGCGACATAGAGGCGCTGGTTCGCCGGCAGCAGGGCAAGACCTATTTCGACTCGATCCGCAGCATGATCACCGAGTTCGGAAAGGAGCACCAGCGGGAGCTGGGTTCGCGCAAGTCCGATGCCTCGGTCGCCATCGGCCTGGTGGGACCGGAGCTCACCGTGATGTCGGAGCATCAGGAGTGGGTGACCCACACCTACGAGGTGATCGAGAAGGCCAATGCCATCCTGGGCGCCGGCGTGGACATGAGCTCCGGGATGTACGGGTATCTGCTCGCCGGCAGGGAGGGTTTTCTCCAGCCCTACAAGGGGGGAACCGAGCGGTTCGCGAAGCTGGTGGGCGAGCTGAAGAAGTCGGTGCTCGACTCGCCGGATCAGCTCAAGCTGCTGGGCGAGATCGAGGCCACCATCACCGCCTGGAAGTCGGACGTCACGGAGCCGCAGATCGAGCTGCGCCGCAAGATCGGCGACGCCAAGACCATGGACGATATGGCGGACCTGATCTCCGAGGCGCGCGGCAAGGCCTATTTCGACAAGTTCCATGCGCTGATGGCGGACTTTCGCGCCGAGGAGGAGGCGCGCATGACCGTTCGCCAGGAGAACAGCGCGGCTGCGGTCACCACGACCTACATGACCCTCAGCGTGGGCATTTTCGTCGCCTTCGTCATCGGTGCCGGTCTCTCCTGGCTCGTCGGCAACGGTATTGCGCGGCCGCTCAACCAGATCACTGAAGCCATGCGGCGGCTGGCCGATGGGGATACGTCCGTCGAGATCGCCGGCGCCGAGCGCGGCGACGAGATCGGCGCCATGGCCCGCGCCACCGAGGTCTTCCGCGACAATGCGGTCGAGCGCATCCGCCTGGAGAAGCAGTCGGAATCGGAAAACGCCGCACGCAGAGAGCGCCAGCGCAAGGTCGACGCGCTGATCACGGATTTCCGCGCCACCACCGAGGAGCTGCTGACATCGGTCGGCGCGAACATGGACCAGATGGAGAAGACGTCCTCGGCGCTGAATGCGATCGCCGAGAAAACCGCCGAGAAGGCCGCCGGTGCCTCGAACGGATCGGAGGAAGCCTCCAGCAACGTCGGCACGGTGGCGACCGCAGCGGAGGAGCTTTCGTCCTCGATCGGGGAGATCGGCCAGCAGGTCAACCAGGCCCGGGACATCGTGGCCAAGGCCAGCGATACGGCGCAGTCCACCAACGAGCAGGTCGCCAGCCTTGCGGGCTCGGCGCAGAAGATCGGCGAGGTGGTCAGCCTGATCTCCGATATCGCGGAGCAGACCAACCTGCTGGCGCTCAACGCGACCATCGAGGCGGCTCGCGCCGGCGACGCGGGCAAGGGCTTCGCCGTGGTCGCCTCCGAGGTGAAGCAGCTGGCCGAGCAGACGGCGAAAGCGACCGAGGAGATCGGCAGCCAGATCGGTGCCATCCAGACCTCGACGAACGAAGCCGTCATGGCCATACGCGGCATCACCGAGACCATGCAGGAGGTGAACGCCTATACCGCCACGATCGCGGCGGCGGTGGAGGAGCAGGACGCGGCCACGGAGGAGATCAGCCGCAACGTCCAGAGGGCGGCGAAGGGCACGTCCGACGTGGCGAGCAACATGACGGGGGTCAATTCCGCGGTCTCCGAAACGCTCGGGGCCGCGGGGCAGATGCAGTCGGCCTCCTCCGAGGCGATCGCCCAGTCCAGGAACCTGCGCAAGGCCGTCGACGGTTTCCTGTCCGAGGTTGCGGCCGCTTAGTCGCGGCTCGGCCCGCACTCCTGCACGCCCATGGCGCGGAGGGCCTCGCGCACGGCGTCCAGAAGATCTCGTATGACGCCTTCGTCCACCTGACCGATGCAGCCGATGCGGAAGCTCTCGACCTCCGTGAGCTTGCCCGGATAGATGATGAAGCCGCGCGCCTTGATCTCGTCGTAGAAGCGTCGGAAGGCGAAGCTCGGGTCGGCGGGGCAGAAGAAGGTGACGATGATCGGCGAAAGCCAGGCGTCGTCGAGCAGGGTCTCGAAGCCCATGGCGCGCATGCCGTCGACGAGAACGTCCTTGTTGCGGGCGTAGCGCGCAAGCCGGCCCGGCACGCCGCCCTCCTCCTCGTGCTGCAACAGCGCCTCGTGGAAGGCCACGACCGTGTGCGTCGGCGGCGTGAAGCGCCACTGGCCTGTCCGCTTCATGTAGGCCCACTGATCGTGCACGTCGAGGCTCAGCGAATGGCTGCGCCCCTCGGCGCCGGCCAGGGCTTCGCGCCTGGCGATCACGAAGCCGAAGCCCGGCACGCCCTCGATGCATTTGTTGGCCGACGACACCATGGCCTCGTAGGGAACCTCGTCGACCGTCAAGGGGACCGCGCCGAACGCGCTCATGGCGTCGACGATCAGGCGGCGGCCGCGCCGGTGGACCACGTCCGAGATACCTTGCAGCGGATTGAGGATGCCCGAGCTGGTCTCGCAGTGGACCACGAAAACGTCGGTGATGTCCGGATCGGCCTCGAGCAGCCCGTCGACCTCCTCGGGCAGGGGGGGCAGATAGTCGCCCTTGTCGAGCGGCACATAAGCCCGTCCGAGATAGTCGAGAGTGCGGGCCGCCCGCTGGCCGTAGGCGCCGTTCATGAGCACCAGGGTCTTGCCGTCCCTAGGCAGAAAGCTCGACAGCATGGCCTCGACCGCATAGGTGCCGCTGCCTTGCAGGGGGACGCAGTCATAGGCCTCGCCGCCGCCCGTCATGGCCACCAGCTTGCGGCGGATCTCGGCGGTGACCGCATTGAAGTCTCCGTCCCAGGACCCCCAGTCGCGCAACATGGCTTCCTTGGTCCGGCGCGAGGTGGTCAGAGGCCCGGGCGTCAGCAGAAAGGGCTCGCCGGCCGTGGTCGTCGTCGGATGTGCCGCAGACTTGGCCTTGAGGTCGATAGCGTCCATCTGGCTTCGTGTGCTCCCGTCTGGCTGTGCGACAGTGTCGCGACACTCTCTCGCAGGTCGCGGCCGTTGGATCAAATCGCTAAATTCGATGCGGCTATAGCCGGTTCTTATGGCGTCGTCAGCGGTCCGGGGTCCGCCAGGCCTGGCTGCGCGCGTCGGTCGAGCGCATCAGGAGCCCGTGCAGCAGCCGGACGGTGATGGAGGTCGCCACGATCACCATGGCCATGGCGGCGGCAGGCGCCTGGTCGCCCACATCATCCATGTTGAGCACCGCGATCGAGGCGAGCTTGGTGTCCGGCGCGTAGAGGAAGACCACCGCCGAGACCGTCGTCATGGCGTTGACGAACAGATACATCATCACCTCCGAGATGGCCGGCAGGCTGACCGGCACGTGCACCCGGATCATGGTCTTGTAGAAGGGCACCTTCAGCGACGCGGAGACCGCCTCGAACTCCTTGTCGATCGACTTCAGCGCCGTCAGCAGGGTCAGGTGGCTGACCGTGTAGAAGTGCACGATGGTGCAGATCACCAGGATGGCCATGGTGCCGTAGAGGCCGTTGAGCGGATTGGCCTGCGGCGCGAAGAAGAAGACGTAGGCTAGGCCGAGCACGAGGCCGGGAACGGCCATCGGCACCATGGCGAGCATATGCAGCAGGCCCCGCACCAGCGGGAAGCCGCGTCCCTTCTCGACCAGATAGGCGCCGAGGAAGATGATCACCGTGCCGAAGACCGCGGTCAGGCCGGCCATCACCAGGCTGTTGGTGAAGGAGGACCAGCCGTTCGGGTCCACGGCGTCGAAGTCGTAATGCACCAGCGACAGGCTGAGATCGTAGGGCCAGAAGGTCACGAAGGAGGCGAAGGCCGCGACCCCGAGGATGCCGATCAGAAAGACACTCATCAGCACGCAGAAGGCAAGCAGCAGGCCGTCGCGCACAGGCTCGGGCTTGGGGTGGAAGGGCACGGCCCGGGCCGAGAGCAGCGCCACCTGCTTCCTGCGTACCCAGCGGTCGACGGCAAAGGCGATCGCCGCCGGCAACAGCAGCACCAGGCCGACCACGGCGCCCATCGAGAAGTTCTGCTGCCCGACCACCTGCTTGTAGACGTCCGTGGCCAGCATGTTGTACTGGCCGCCGATCACCTTGGGCACGCCGAAGTCGGTGATGGTCAAGGTGAAGGCCACGATGGCGGCGGAGATGACGCCGTAGAGCGCGCCGGGGAGCGTCACCGTCAGGAACATGCGCAGCCGG
>JAKSBI010000670.1 GCA_022361215.1 Hyphomicrobiales bacterium
CGCATCGCTGCCGTCTCCGGAGGCCCCTGCACGCGTTCTATTGTTCTAATCATAGATAAACTTGGCGCGCCCGCAGCGGCCCGCTACCGTTCTAAGGGCGATTGTCTGTGTTGGCGAGGGCAAGCAGGGCGCGATGAGCACGTCGGGTATCGGAGCGCGGCTGATCCGCAAGGAGGACGACCGCTACATGCGCGGCCGCGGCCAGTTCGTGGCCGACGTCCGGCTTGCCGGCATGCAGGACGTGGCCTTCGTGCGCAGCCCCATCGCCCATGGCCGCATCCGCGCCGTCTCGATCCCCGAAGCCATCCGCGACCGCGTCTTCACCGCAAAGGACCTCGACGGCGTCGAGCCGATCCGGGCGGTGACCACCTTGCCCGGCTTCAAGCCCTCCGAGCAACCGCCGCTGGCCCAAGGCAAGGTGCGCCATGTGGGCGAGATGATCGCCATGTGCGTGGCGCCGAGCCGCGCCGAGGCCGAGGACCTGGCGGCGGCGGTGCAGGTGGACTTCGAGGCGCTGCCGGCGGTGCACGACATGCTGGCCGCGCGGCAGCCGGACTCGACCCTCGTGCACGAGGACTGGGGCGACAACCTCTTCCTCGAGACCCTGGTGGACGACGACATGGCGGCCGTCGCGGCCAGGGCCGCCGTCTCCGTGACGCGGGAGTTCCGCACCGCCCGGCAATGCATGAGCCCGATCGAGGGCCGCGGCGTGGTCGCGCATTGGGACTCGCGGCTCGAACAGCTCACAGTCACCAGCGCCACGCAGCTTCCGCACATCGTGCGCTCCGGGCTCGCGGAATGTCTCGGTCTCGACCACGGCCAGATCCGCGTGGTGGCGCCGGATGTGGGCGGCGGCTTCGGCTACAAGGGCATCTTGCTGCCGGAAGAAATCTGCCTCGCCTGGGCCGCCATGCGGCTCGGACACCCGCTGCGCTGGCTCGAGGACCGGCGCGAGAACCTGACCGCCTCGGCCAACTGCCGCGAGCATCACTACGTCATCAC
>JAKSBI010000033.1 GCA_022361215.1 Hyphomicrobiales bacterium
TCGATCTCCTCGGGGCTCAGATGGTCGCTGACGCGGGGCTCGGCCGAAAGCGCGTCGCGGAACGGGGTGTCGCTCTCGAACGCCGCCATGGCGATCTCATAGACGACCTCGTGGGCGGTCTGCTTGCCGATCTTCTCTCCAAGCGCCAACATGACGCGCTCGGACAGCAGCAACCCGCCCAGCATGTCGGCGTTCGCCCGCATGCGCTCCGGCTGCACGTCCAGCCCCTCCAGGGCCTTGCGCATATGAGCCAGGATGGCGCCGGAATAGATCACCAGCTCAGGCACGGCGGCGAGCTCGATGCGCAGGCAGGCGGCGTCGCGCTCGTGCTCGTGGAAGGAGGCATCCAGCAGCACCACCTGTTGCGCCCGCACCAGGCGCGACAGGCCGATCACCAGCTCCATGTTCGCGGGGTTGCGCTTGTGCGGCATGGTGCTGCTGCCGACCTTGCCGTGGTGATGCGGCTCGGCCGCCTCGCCGAACTCGACCCGCTGCAGGTTGAAGACCTCCTTGGCGATCTTGCCGAAGGTGGCGGCGATCAGGGTGAGCAGATTGGCCAGCTCGCAGAGGCGGTCCCGGGCAGAATGCCAGCAGATGCGCGGCGTGCCGAGGCCGAGCTTGTCGAGCACACGGGCCTGCATCTCCAGGCCCTGCGGCCCGAACGACGCCAGCGTGCCGACGGCGCCGGTGATGTTGCCCACGAAGAACCGGGGGGCGATCTCGCCCATGCGCTCCAGATGCCGGTCGATCTCGTCGACCCAGACCGCCAGCTTGTAGCCGAAGGTGATCGGCAGCGCCTGCTGGCCGTGGGTACGGCCCACCATGACCGTGGCGCGGTGCTCCCTGGCGAGCGCCGCCAGGGCCGTGCGGCACGCCTCCAAGTCGCGGAGCAGCAGCGGCCAGACATCCTTGATCTGGAGCACGACGCCCGTGTCCATAATGTCCTGGGTGGTGGCGCCGTAGTGGACGTACTCGCCCGCATCGCCGGCGCAGAGGTCCGCCAGCGCCCGCAGCGCCGGCACCAGGGGATGCGCGGTGGCGCGGATGGCGGCGCCGATGCCGTCCAGGTCGATCCTGCCGGCATCGGCATTGCGGGCGATCTCGACGGCGGCCTCGGCCGGGATCATTGCCAGCTCCCCCTGCACCTCGGCCAGCGCCGCCTCCACGTCGAACCATTTCTGCACCCGGCTGCGATCGTTGAAGATCGCCTTGAGCTCGTCGGGCGCGAAGGCGGCCCCGTAGAGCCGGGAGTCGATGATATGGGACGTCACGTCTGATCTCCTGATGGGAACGGCAGCCGGCGGGCCGTCATAGAGATAGAGCGAGCATCTATGGACAGGCAACCGGACATGGACGAGAGTTGCCCCCGTCCGGAGATCGAGACCGATCATGACTCAACAGCGCATCCCGGCCGTGTTCATTCGCGGCGGCACCAGCAAGGGCGTCTTCTTCCATGCCCGCGACCTGCCGCCGGAGCGCGCCGCGCGCGACGCCATCTTCCTGAAGGCGCTGGGCAGCCCGGACGCCTATGGCCGCCAGCTCGACGGGCTCGGCGGCGGCATCTCCTCGCTCTCCAAAGCGGTCGTGATCGAGCCTTCGGCCCGAGACGATGCCGATGTCGACTACACCTTCGCGCAGGTGGTCGTCGGTGAGCCGATCGTCGACTACAGCGCCACCTGCGGCAATCTCTCGTCCGCGGTCGGTCCCTTCGCCGTCGACGAGGGCCTGATCACCGCCGGCAGCGGCGAGGCCCTCGTGCGCGTGTTCAACACCAACACCTCGAAGCTGTTCGAAAGCCGCTTCGCCGTCGCCGACGGACGCGCCGTCACGGCCGGCGACTTCGCTCTACCCGGCGTCTCGGGGACCGGCGCGCGGATCAGCCTCGACTATCTCGATCCGGGCGGCGCCATGACCGGCCGCCTGCTGCCCACGGGCCGTGCCACGGACCGCATCGACGTGCCCGGTCTCGGCGAAATCGAGGCCTCGCTCGTCGATGCCAGCAATCCGGTGGCCTTCGTGGCGGCGGCGGATGTGGGCAAGACGGCGGGCGAGCTGCCGGAGACGCTGGAGGCGGACACCGCGTTCATGGCGCGGCTCGATGCCGTTCGGCGCGCGGCGGGCGTCGCCATGGGTCTCGGCAACCGGCCAGAGGACGTTCCGCTCGCCAGCCCGAAGATCGCCATCGTGGCGCCGCCGCTGGACTTCGAGGACCTGAGCGGCGCGGCCGTCCGGGCGGGCGACATGTCCATCGCCGCGCGCATGATCTCCATGGAGCGCCTGCACCGCGCGGTGCCGCTGACCGGCGCCATGTGCATCGCCGCAGCCTGCCGGATCGACGGCACGATCCCGAACCGCCTCGAACGCAACGGCAATGCCGAGGTCGGCGTCGGCACGCCCTCGGGCGTCATCCCCGTCGGGGCCAAAGTCGCGCGGAACGGCAGCGGCGACTGGCACGCGGAGGCCTGCCGGGTCTTCCGCACCCAACGCCGCCTGATGGAAGGCTGGGTTCTGGTCCCGTGAGAAGCGAAACAGCATCGATAAAGCTATTCCCCTCCCCCTGACGGCAGGGGCGATGTATCCCGGCTCGGGCCACTTGCTATAGTCGCGCCGGATTGATCGAGAACATGGAGGCATCGTGAGCGACTACGACGTCATCGTTGTCGGGGCGGGCAATGCGGCACTGGCGGCCGCCGTCTCGGCGCGGGAGAGCGGGGCCCGGAAGGTCGTCGTTCTGGAGAAGGCGCCGCGCGAGATGCGCGGCGGCAACACGCACTGGTCCGGCGGGCTTTTCCGGATTGCCTTCGACCGGGTCGAGGACCTTGACCCACTGGTCCCGGACGCCGAAGAGAGGCTGCCGGGCTTCCGCGCCGGCATCGAGCCCTATACGGGCGACGATTTCCGAGACGACCTGATGCGCGTCACCGGCGACCGTGCCGACCCAGAGCTTGCGGACATCCTGATCTCCAACTCCTACGACACGGTGCGCTGGATCAAGGAGCGCGCGGGCGTGCCCATGGAGCCCGCCTTTTCCCTCGGCGGCATCCGCAAGGGCGACGTGATCAAGTGGCCGAAGGGGGCCATCATCCGTGCCGAGCACGAAGGGGTCGGGCTCTCCAAGCACTGGTTCCTGGCGGCCGAGCGCGACGGCGTCGAGGTCCGCTACGGCGCGGCCGTGCAAGAGCTGATCGTCGACGACGCGGGCAAGGTCGGCGGCGTGCGGCTGAAGGACGACGACGGCCTGAAGGACCTGAGCGCGAACGCCGTCGTGCTCGCCTGCGGCGGCTTCGAGGCCAACCAGCAATGGCGCGCGCAATATCTCGGCAAGCCCTGGGACCATGCCAAGGTCAGGGGCACACGCCACAATCAGGGCGACGGCCTGCGCATGGCGCTGGACATCGGCGCCATGGCCTGTGGCAACTGGAGCAGCTGCCACTCCACGCCGATCAGCGCCGAATGGGACGACTTCGCGCCACGCGAGCTGACGGACCGGTCGAACCGGCTCTCCTATCCCTGGGGCGTCATGCTGAACCTGGAGGGCTTTCGGTTTTGCGACGAAGGGGCGGACTTCCAGTTCTTCACCTATGCCAA
>JAKSBI010000833.1 GCA_022361215.1 Hyphomicrobiales bacterium
CTGCATGGCGAGGTGCCCTTCGGAGCCTCAGCGCTGGTCATCGCAACCGAAATAGCCAGCGGCATGCCCGAATTGTCCCCGGACCGCGCGATCCGCTGCCCGATCCTGGCACTGGTCAAGAACAAGGAGCCCGCCGCCCTCGACATCGAGATCGAGGACTTGATCGCCGCGGGCTACCGCGTTTTGAAGGTCAAGGTCGGCTTCGATTTGGAAACGGACCTGAAGAAAGTAAGCGAGGTGCAAGCTCGGGTCGGAGGCCGAGCCAAGATCCGCGTCGATGCCAATCAAGGCTTCAGCCAGGAGGAAGCATGCGCTTTCGTCGCGCGCCTCGATCCGAGCGATATCGAGCTCGTGGAACAGACTTGCGCCGCGGACGATTGGGAAGCTGCCGTCGCAGTCTCCAGGGTTTCCGAAGTGCCGCTTATGCTTGACGAGGCCATCTACGACTGCAGCGATATCGACCGTGCTGCCGAACTGGGATGTGCGCGGTACATCAAGACCAAGGCATTGAAGGCCGGTGGTGTGCGGGAAACCCAAAAAACCATCTCCAAGATCCGGGAGCACGGCATGATCCCGGTCTTGGGAAATGGCGCGGCGATGGACTTGACCTGTTGGGTGGAAGCGGCCATCGCGGGTGACGCCTTTGAGACCCACGGCGAGATGAACGGCTTCCTGAAAACACCTGTGCAATTGCTCGATGGCCAGTTGAAGCTCGACAAGGGCAGCATCGTCATCGGCCCGGGACCGCTCAAGATACGGGAGGACTTGATCGAGCGGTATACGATCGAAAAGACCGACTATGGCCGATAAACGCTGACCATGGATGGGCGCTTTTCAGCGATCGGTGGCGTTGATAGGATAAAATCGTCATCCCGCCACCCGATGCAAAGGGCCCGTTCGTGGAGTTACGCCAGCTTCGATTCTTCACACTCGTTGCGGAGTTCGAGAGCTTCAGTCGGGCTTCGGCAGAGGCCAACATCGCCCAGCCGGCCTTGAGCCGCCATATCAAATCTCTGGAAGAAGAACTGGGAAGCCGCTTGTTTCACCGCGACGGTCGCGGGGTGAAGCTGAC
>JAKSBI010000363.1 GCA_022361215.1 Hyphomicrobiales bacterium
GACATGCTTTAGGACGCGGCGCGGCGCTCGGCGCGTTTGCGCTCGTGGGGGTCCAGGTGGCGCTTGCGCAGGCGGATCGAGCCGGGGGTGACCTCTACCAGCTCGTCGTCGGCGATGTAGGCCAGCGCCTTTTCGAGCGTCAGCTTCATGGGCGGCGTCAGGATGACGTTCTCGTCACGGCCGGCGGCGCGGATGTTGGTCAGCTTCTTGGCCTTCAGCACATTGACCTCGAGGTCGTTGGGGCGGCTGTGCTCGCCGACGATCATGCCCTGGTACACGCGCGTGCCCGGCGGGATCATCAGCGGCCCCCGGTCCTCCAGGTTCCAGAGCGCGTAGGCCACGGCGTCGCCGTCGCTGTTGGAGATCAGCACACCCGTGCGCCGGCCTCGGATGTCGCCCTTGTAGGGCGCGTAGGCGTGGAACAGGCGGTGCATGACCGCGGTGCCGCGAGTGTCGGTCAGGAGCTCGCCGTGATAGCCGATCAGGCCGCGTGTCGGCACCAGGAAGACCAGCCGCTGGCGCCCGCCGCCCGAGGGTCTCATCTCCAGCAGGTCGCCACGCCGCTCGGAGAGCTTCTGCACCACGGCGCCGGCATGCTCGTCGTCGACGTCGATGGTCACCTCCTCGACGGGCTCGCGGCGCTGCCCGGTCGCGGCATCGGTCTCCAGCACCACCTGCGGCCGGGAGACGGTCAGCTCGTAGCCCTCCCGGCGCATGGTCTCGATCAGGATGGCGAGCTGCAGCTCGCCGCGGCCGGCCACCTCGAAGGCATCCTTGTCGTCGGTCTCGGAGATCTTCAGCGCGACGTTGCCCTCGGCCTCGCGCAGGAGCCGCTCGCGGATCACCCGGCTCTGCACCTTGTCGCCGTCCTGGCCGGCCAGCGGGCCGTCATTGATGCGGAAGGTCATGGCCAGCGTTGGCGGGTCCACGGGCTGCGCGGGCAGCGCGGCCTCTACCCCGACGTCGCAGATGGTGTCCGCCACGGTCGCCTTCTCCAGGCCGGCGATGGCGACGATGTCGCCCGCCATGCCCTCCTCGATGGGCTGGCGCTCCAGCCCGCGGAACGCGAGGATTTTCGACACTCTGGCGCGCTCCACCTCGGCACCGTCTCGGTTCAACACTTTCAGCGTGGTGTTCGGCTTCAGCGCGCCGCTGGAGATGCGGCCGGTGAGGATGCGCCCGAGATAGGGGTCGGCCTCCAGCGTGGTCGCCAGCATGGCGAAGGGGCCGTCGCCGACCGTCGGCGGCGGCACGTGGCGCAGCACCAGGTCGAACAGCGGGCCCATGCCGTCCTTCGGGCCTTCCGGCTTCTCCGCCATCCAGCCCTGCTTGGCCGAGCCGTAGAGGATCGGGAAGTCGAGCTGGTCCTCGCTGGCGTCGAGGCTGGCGAACAGGTCGAACACCTCGTCGACGGCCTGGGCGTGGCGCTCGTCGGGCTTGTCGATCTTGTTGACGGCGACGATCGGCCTGAGCCCCACCTTCAGCGCCTTGGAGACCACGAACTTGGTCTGCGGCATCGGCCCCTCGGAGGCGTCCACCAGCACGATGGCGCCGTCGACCATGTTCAGGATCCGCTCCACCTCGCCGCCGAAGTCGGCGTGGCCCGGCGTGTCCACGATGTTGATGCGGGTGTCGTTCCAGACCAGCGACGTGCACTTCGCCAGGATGGTGATGCCGCGCTCGCGCTCCAGGTCGTTGGTGTCCATGGCGCGCTCGGCCACGCGCTGGTTGGCGCGGAAGGCGCCCGACTGGCGCAGCAGCACGTCGATCAGGGTCGTCTTGCCATGGTCGACATGGGCGATGATGGCGACGTTGCGTAGGTCCATGGTCTCTGTTCGGGAGGCTTCGAGGCGCGGCGCACTATAGCGGCGCGATCTGTCGCTGCAATCGTCATTATCGGGATGCGTTACCGGCGCCCCGGCCTGCCGCCGGGTGGGTGGCGTCAGCGAACGAAGGCGGCCATGTGGAAGCGGGCCTGCGCCGGGTCGTAGACGTAGTCGCGGCCGAAGGGGCAGGCGTGGCGCACGAGGCAGCCGCGGGCGGCGCAGTCGGGCTCCGGGTCGGAGGCGACATAGCCGCGGCAGGCCCCGACGTCGTAGGACGACTGGCGGGTCAGCGCCCCGGCGGGGCAGGCGTCGAGACAGGGCTTCTCCGCGCAGGTCTCGCAGGGCCCCGACGCCGGCTCGGGCGCCGGCAGCGCGA
>JAKSBI010000133.1 GCA_022361215.1 Hyphomicrobiales bacterium
CCTTGATGAAGCGGGCGTCCGACGTGCCGCCGCCGGTGGAAAGCTCCGGCGTGCGGCCCGTGACCGCGCGCACCGCATCCGAGAGCGTGCTTACGAGGTCGCCCGGCGCCGTCAAGAAGCAGTCGCCGGTCTGATTGAAGGCGAGGTCGTGGGTCAGCCCCGTCCCGTCGAGGGCGCCCGCGACCCTGTCGCTCAGGAGCCGGCGCAGGCTTTCGCCGGTATGCGCGTCGTTGAAGCGCACGTTGAAGCGGGCCCTGGCCTCGGCCGGCACCACGTTGTCCGCCGGGTTGCCCACATCCACGGTGGTCACCTCCAGGTTGGAGGGCTCGAAATGCGCCGTGCCCGCGTCCAGCGGCTCCGAGATCAGCCGGTCGAGGGCCTTCACCAGGCCGGAGATCGGGTTGTTGGTCAGCTTGGGATAGGCGACGTGGCCCTGGGTCCCGCGCACCGTCAGGTGGCCGTGCAGGCTGCCGCGGCGGCCGATCTTCATCATGTCGCCGAGGGCCTGCGGGTTGCTCGGCTCGCCCACCAGGCAGTGGTCCGGAACCTCGCCTTCTTTCGCCATCCAGTCCAGCACCTTCACCGTCCCGTTGACCGCCGGCCCCTCCTCGTCGCCGGTGATGAGCAGGCTGATGGAGCCGGGAACGGCGCCGTTGTTCTCCGCCGCAAAGGCGAGGGCCGCGGCCACGAAGCAGGCGACGCCGCCCTTCATGTCGGTGGCGCCGCGCCCGTAGAGCATGCCGTCGGCCACCTGCGCCGCGAAAGGCGGATAGGTCCAAAGCGCCTCGTCGCCGGGCGGCACCACGTCCGTGTGGCCGGCGAAGCAGAGATGCGGCCCGCCGGCGCCGAGGCGCGCGAAGAGGTTGTCCACATCCGGCGTGCCGTCCTCCGAGAAGGGCAGCCGGTGGCAGGTAAAGCCCGCGGGCGCGAGCACGGCTTCGAGCGCGTCGAGCGCGCCGCCCTCGTCAGGGGTGACGCTCGGGCAGCGGATCAGCGTCTGCGCGAGCGCCAGCGCGTCGATGTGTTGCGCCGCCATCGTCGTCCTCCGTCATGCGGTGCAGGATCATGATCTTCTGCCAGATCTTGCGGGCCAAGTGGGTGCTCAGGTCCTCGATGTCGTTGACGGCCGTCACCACGACGGGATCGCGGAAGTGCTGGGCGTAGAGCGCCGCTACCTTGCCCGTGAGCGACAGCATCTCGGTGCAATAGTCCAGATAGCGGGTCAGCTCGTGGTCGGTCATGGTGCGGACCGGCGAATGGGCCGTCGGCGCCGCCCCGGCGAGCGTGACGCTCGGGTCCTTGGTGAGCTGATGCATGTCGATCACATGCACGATGGAGCGCAGCTCGTGTAGGTCGTGCAGCGCGCGGCGCCGCTTCAGCCGCTCCTCCAGCTTGACCAGGAACAGGACGCCCAGCACGGCCAGAATGGTGGAGTTCAGGGCCGCCTCCAGCCCCTGCACCAAGCCGAAGGCCTCGGTCGTGATCTTGGAGAAGTTCACGAAGGTGCCGATATAGACGAAGACGAACACGCCCAGCAGGATGATCGCGGTAATCAGGACCCTCAGCGCAATATGGGGCGCGGCCAGGGCCTTGGACCGGACCTTGCCCGCTTGCGCCGTGTCGAACAACGCCCGGCAGACGCCGGCGAGCCCGCTTTCCGGGAAACGGTCCTCGATGCGCAGGCGCAGCGTCTCGACGGTCTCGATGATCTTGTCGGCGTCGAGGGTCCGGTAGCGGGGCATGGAGGCGAAGCCTCGGTCTCTTGCCGGTCAGTCCCGCAGCAGCTCGTTGATCGAGGTCTTCGAGCGGGTCTGCTCGTCCACGGTCTTGACGATGACGGCGCAGTAGAGCGAAGGGCCGGGGGCGCCGTCGGGCAGCGGCTTGCCGGGCATGGACCCGGAGACGACCACGGAGTAGGGCGGCACCCGACCCTGATGGATGGTGCCGGTCTGGCGGTCGACGATCTTGGTGGACTGGCCGAGATAGACGCCCATGGAAAGCACCGAGCCCTCGCCCACGATGACGCCCTCGGCGACCTCGGAGCGGGCGCCGATGAAGCAGTTGTCCTCGATGATCACGGGCTCGGCCTGCAGCGGCTCCAGCACGCCGCCGATGCCGGCGCCGCCGGAGATATGGCAGTTCTTGCCGATCTGGGCGCAGGAGCCGACCGTGGCCCAGGTGTCGACCATGGTGCCCTCGTCCACATAGGCGCCCAGATTGACGAAGCTCGGCATCAGCACGACGCCCGGCGCGATATAGGCGGAGCGGCGCACCACGCAGCTCGGCACGGCCCTGAAGCCGGCGCGGGAGAAGTCCTGGGCGTCCCAGCCCGCGAACTTCGACGGCACCTTGTCCCACCAGGGCGCCGTGCCGGGCCCGCCGGGAATGGTCTCCATGTCGTTGAGCCGGAAGGAGAGCAGCACGGCCTTCTTCAGCCATTGGTTGACGGTCCAGCCGTCGGCGCCCTTCTCCGCCACGCGCGCCTCGCCCGCGTCGAGCAGGTCGAGGGCGGCCTCGACGGCGTCGCGGACCTCGCCCGTGGTCGTGGGCGTGACATCGCTGGCA
>JAKSBI010000306.1 GCA_022361215.1 Hyphomicrobiales bacterium
GACCATCGGCTGATCGGTGGTCCAGCCGGCGCCGTCGCCATTGACTGAGTTCATGGCGGGGACCCTCCTCAGATCTTGACCGTGTAGCGGCGCTCGAGCGCGATGGTCCAGCGCGCGATCGGGTAGCAGTAGATGAAGAAGATCACGAGCAGGAACAGGTAGAACGGGGCCAGCAGCTCGGGCCGGCTGTCCTCGGCCACCATCGCCTGCTGCGCCAGGTTGACCGCTTCCTCGACGCCCATGATCGAGCACAGCGGCGTCGCCATGGCCAGGATGCAGTACCAGTTGATCCAGGGCGGGATCATGCGCTTGATGCACTGGGGCAGGATAATCATCCACATGGTCTGCCGGCGCGAGAAGGCGAGGCTTTCCGCCGACTCCCATTGGCCCGTGGGCAGCGACTGCACGGCGCCGCGCACCACCTCGGAGATGTTCGCCATCACCGGCAGCGAGAAGCCGATCACCGCCTTCAGCCAGTCGGGCACGGGGATGACCGTGAAGCCCAGATCGATCTCGAACGGGAACAGCAGCATGATGCAGAACAGCAGCACCAGCCAGGGCGAGTTGCGGAAGAACTGGGTCACCACCCAGGAGCCTGCACGCACCGGCAACAGCAGCGACACCTGCATCAGGCCGAGGGCGGCACCGGCGACCGTCCCGAGGGCCATGGCCAGGAAGCTGATGATCAGGTTGAGGGCGAAGCCGTTGAACTCCCAGGCCTGGCCCCAGAGGATGAAGGGCGTCCAAGCCCACAACGCCTCCAGCGGACCGCGCAGCTCGGGATTCGAGGCCGCCTGCGCCGTGCCGCAGACGAACATGAACAGCAGCATCAGCCAGAGGATGTGGCGGGGCTGCGGATTGAGACGGTAGGTGCCTTCGCGCCGCTCCAGCATGGCCTGCCGCTGCGCGCGCTCGCCCGCGGGCAGCAGGACCGGCAGGTCGGTCGCCGGCACGGTCACGCCGGGGATCTCTCGAGACCGGGCGGTCTTGCGTCCCAACATCAGCCGTACCCCGGGATCTTCATCTTGCGTTCCCACTTGTGCATCAGCCACACCAGCACACCGACCAGGCCGATGTAGTAGACGAACAGGACGAACATCATCTCCGGCACGTTGACGTTGTCGGACCAGATCTGGTTGGCCGTGTACATCATCTCCGGCACCGCGATGGCGTAAGCCAGCGTCGTTGTCTTCAGCAGGTTGACCAGATTGTTGTTGAGCGCCGGCAGCGACACCCGGAAGGCCAGCGGCAGGGTGACGTACATGAAGACCTGCAGCCGCGTGTAGCCGAGCGCCTCGGCGGCTTCTTTCGTCGAGGTGGGCACCGCCTCGATGCCGGAACGGAAGATCTCCACGTTGAAAGCGCCGGCGAAGAAGGAGAGGGAGATGACGGCCCAGCCGAAGGCGCCGATGAGGGGCTCGTTGTAGCCGCCCATGTCCACCGACGGGGTCAGATTGCCGAGCACGAAATAGAAGAACAGGATCTGGACCAGGGGCGGCGTGTTGCGGAAGAACTGGATGTAGCCCGCCATGGCGTAGCGCACGATCCTGGAGCGCGCGCCCTGGGCCCAGGCGCCGACCACGCCGACGATCAGGCTCAGGATCAGGCAGGCGACGATCAGCTTGAGGGAGACGAAAATCGCCTCGACGAACCGGTCGTACTCGTACTGCTCGTAGAAGATGATGAAGTTCAGGCCGGTGTCGTCGTAGAGCTCCTTGAAGAAGCCCGATAGCAGGTCCAGCACGGCGTCGCCCCTCCCCGGAAAGCGCGCTTGGCTTTGAACGTGGACGCCTGAGGCGTCGGCCTCTCGCGAGGCGATCGGCGCGGCCCGCCGGGCGGACCGCGCCGTTGTCGATCAACGTGTTACTTCAGGTGCGCCCGATCCGGCTTGAACTTGTCCATCATCTTGGAGACGTAGGCCGTGGGCTGGATGCCCCACTTTTTCTCCAGCTCCATGAGGCGGCCGCTGGCGTGCCAGTGATAGATCATGCCGGCCATGAAGCGGCCCCAGATGCCGTCGCGCTCCTTGAGCGGAACGGCGAGGCCCCAGGGGTTGTCGTCCTCGGTCTTCAGGGGCATCTCGTAATTGTCGTACTGGCCCGAGGCGAGGTCGGCCATGATCGAGGAGTCGTCATAGACCCAGGCGATGCACTTGCCGTCCTTCAGCGCCTGCTTGGCCTCGGCATTGCCGACGAAAGCGACGATCCGGGCGCCGTAGCGCTTGGCCACGACCTTGTTGTAGAAGGCGCCTTGCTTGCCGCAGACCGGCTTGCCCTTCAGGTCGGCCCAATCCTTCACCGCGCCCTTCTTGGCCAGCACGTTGGTGCCGGAGGTGTAGTAGTTCGGCTCGACGATGCCGACGATCTTGCGCCGGTCGGAGCGGTCCGACATGGTCGCGATCATCAGGTCGATCTTGCCCTGCTGCAGGAACTGCATGCGGTTCGAGGACTGCACGGGCACCAGCTTCAGCTTGACGCCCAGCGCCGTGGCCACGTCCTGGGCCAGGTCGATCTCCATGCCGACCAGCTTGCCGGACGGGTCGCGGAAGCCCCAGGGCTTGTAGTCGGCCTTGACGCCCACCACCAGCTCGCCGCGGTCCAGAACCTTCTTGAACCTGTCGTTGTTGGCGTTTGCCGTGTCTGCGGCCCCTGCCACAAGCGCGAGGCCGAGCGCACCGGCGCACACGGTCCCAAAATACTGCGTCACCATGGACGTCCTCCCATTTCACGAACACCACTGTTGCGGCCAAGCCCCGACCGCTCGATCAGAAAAACGACGCGCCGCGCCCAGGCCTGACCGGATCCCGGTCCGTGCGATGGCGTGGCGTGCTCTCTCCCCAGGCCGCCGGTCCCGCGCCCCTGGGGCGTCTGCGGCAGCCTGTCACACGATAAAGCTCAAATGCGTCATGTGTCAATCAGGATGAAACAAATGCTCCAAGAAGCGGCACAGGCGGCGCAGATTGATGCATTTTTGTGCACTGTGGAGGGTGCGCTCAGTCTCTCTGGGGCCGCCAATAGACGCCCTCGGCGATGCGCAGGCGCTCGATTTCCTGAATGCGTTCCACGGTGCTGGCGTCGCTTCTGAGCACGATCAGGGCGATCAGCGTCTCGATCATGGCAACCACCGCGACCTGCGACGGGAAGAACTGCGGGCTCGCGGTCGGGACGATGATCAGCTCGTCGGCGTTCTGCGCGATGGGCGAGGCGCGGCTGTCGGTGATGGCGATCAGGGGCACGCCGCGCGAGACCGCGAAGTCGACGCCGCGCACGGTGGCCTCGGCATAGGGGTCGCAGGAGATGGTCAGCAGCGCGTCCTGGGGCCCGGCAGCGACGAGGTCGTCGATCGGCGCGCCCTCGACGCTGCCGACGAGCACGGCGTTGGGCAGGACCAGGCGGCAGACCGCATGGAAGTATTCCGCGAAGGGGCGCAGGGCGCCGGCGCAGAAAGCGAAGGATTTCCGGGCCTGACGCAGGAGATCGGCGGCGCGCACCAGGGAGTCCGGATCGGCCGTCTGGAACACGGTCTCCACGTTGGAGATGCCGGCCTCGGCCATGCTGCCCAGCACGTTGCCCTCGCGCGCGCCGCGCCCGAGCGACCTGAGCCACTCGGCGCGGTCGGCAAAGCTGCCGCCGCCCGAGCGCATGGCCTGCTGGAAGGGCAGCCGAAAGGCATCGTAGCTCGGGAAGCCGAGCTTCTTGGCCAGCCGCAGCATGGTGCTTGGCCCGACGCCGGCGGTCGCCGCGACGCTGCGCATGGAGTTGATGGCGATCTCCGCCGGCATATCGAGGGCGAACTTGGCGGCCTGCTTGAGCTGCGGGCTGAGCTCCGGATAGGAGGCGGTCAGTTGATCCAGAACGGCATCGAGGCTGGTCATGGGGAATCCTGCTTGTGATGCATATGTTCCATAAGAAAATCTATATAGCTCAAATGTGCCAGAAATGATATGAGATGGTGCAAAGAGAATGAATGGCCCTCTGGGAGAGACGCCTTGGACGCCGCCAGCACCACCGGAACCATAGCCGAGCGGCTCGGCGCCTGGTCGGCCGCGCTCCAGCTCGACGATGTGCCTGCCGAGGCGGCGCACGCGGCCAAGCGGTGCATCCTCGACACCATCGGCGTCATCGTCGCCGGCAGCCGCACGCC
>JAKSBI010000660.1 GCA_022361215.1 Hyphomicrobiales bacterium
AAATCTCGATCTCGAAGTCCGGCCTAGTAGCAGCTCTGGCGGACGTCCCAGCCAACGGTGCGGCAGATCGGCTTCTCGTAGCAGTGGCCGTGGTGGCAGACGCGCTTGTAGTCGCAGACGCGCTTGGGGTACTTGATGTAGTCGCAGTAGTAGCTCCCCTTGCCGTAACCACCTTGGAACCCGGAGAAGGGGTACTTGGTGGACCACTCGTAGTAGGGCTTCGCCATTGCCGGGATCGTGCCCGTCACGACAACAGCGGCCAGCGCGGTCGCGGTGATGACCTTCTTCAACATTTCGAACCTCCGTCCATTGGATCGTTGCCCATTCATTGAGGACGGAGATGGGGTGCCGAGGCCGGTCCAAAAGTGATCCACATCACACTTCGGCGCTTTTTCGCAGCCTGCGACGGTAAAGGCTTGTTTAACGGTGTGGATTCAGCATCGATCACAACCGGCTAAGCCTTGCGGAACTCATCCACCGGCATGCCGACGCGATAGAACATGCCGAGTTGCAGGCTTTCGGCGATACGCTCGGCGCGGTCGATGAAGAGCTCGGCCACCTCCGCCGGGCAGACGTCGCGGGCCGTCTCCCGGAAGAGCGCCAGCCAGTGCTCGAAATGCTCGGGCCGGACCTGCTTCAGGCGCAGATGCGCAACCATGGGCTTGCCCTTGTAGCGGCCGGTCATACGCGTAACCGAGGACCAGAAGGCAAACATTTTCGCCAGGTGCGGCTCCCAGTCCTCGCCAATCACCCGCTCGAAGATCGGGCCGAGCACGCCGTCGGCGCGGACCCTGGCATAGAAAGCGCGCACGAGCACCTCGATCAGCTCCTCGGTGATTTCGGGATGCAGCGGCCGCCGACGGCTCGAAGCGGGGTGGACGGTCAAATCCGACATGGCGGCACCATAAAATGTATTTTCATTACATCTTTTGGGACACATAGACTGCCGTGTCGCTGAAATCAAGGCCCTCTTGGAAAATGCGCATCGTTCTTGGGCGTCGGGCGGCCGAGCGGCCGCCCGCGCCTGTCAGGTCCGGTGCCCGGTCTCCAGCTTACGCTCAAGGTAGAGCGAATAGCGCGACATGCCGAAGCAGCAGATGAAGAAGAACACGGCGATGGAGATGTAGACCTCGTTCGAGAGGCCGGTCCATTTGGCGTCGGCCAGCGACGCCCGGCCCATGCCGAGGATGTCCAGCAGGCCAATGACGATCACCAGGGTCGTGTCCTTGAAGAGCCCGATGAAGGTGTTGACGATGCCGGGGATCGAGATCTTCAGCGCCTGGGGCAGCACGATCAGGCGCATCGAGCCCCAGTACTTCAGGCCGATGGAGTCGGCCGCCTCGTACTGGCCGCGCGGTATCGCCTGCAGCCCGCCGCGGATGACCTCCGCCAGATAAGCGGCGGAGAACAGCGTCACCATGATCAGCACCCGCAAGAGCAGGTCGAAGCTGGTGCCCGGCGGCAGGAAGTAGCTCAGCAGGGTCGAGGCCACGAACAGCAGCGTGATCAGCGGCACCCCGCGGATGAACTCGATAAAGGCGACGCAGAGCACCCTGACGACCGGCATCTGCGACTGCCGGCCGAGGGCCAGCAGGATGCCCAGCGGCAGCGAGATGACGATGCCGGTGATGCCGACGACGACGTTCAGCATCATGCCGCCGAACTTGTCGGTCGCGACGGGCTCGAGCCCAAGACCG
>JAKSBI010000313.1 GCA_022361215.1 Hyphomicrobiales bacterium
GACCAGTCGATCTCCTCCTCGGCCGGCGAGAAAATGCCGTTGCAGGGGCCGATCTGGTTCGGGTGGATCAGGGTCTTGCCGTCCATGCCGAGCGCGCGGCCCTGCTCGCATTCCCGGCGCAGCCCCGCCTCGTCGCGGAAGTTGTTGTAGACGCCGTCCAGGATGTCGAGGCCGTAGGCGCGCGCCGCGACGATGCAGGCGGACATCCAGGCCAGCACCGGCTGGCGGTCCTCGGTCAGCTCCGCCCGCGTCTCCTTGACCAGATCGTTGGTGCCCATGACGAAGACGGTCAGCGGATAGCGGTTGGCCGGCGCCGCGGCGGCGATGTCGTGGGCGTTCAGGACGGCGAGCGGCGTCTCCATCATGGCCCAGAGCGCCAGGTCGGGCGGCGCGCCCGCGGCGTCCAGCCCGGCTCGCACCGTCGACAGGTCGCCCGCCGCCTGCACCTTCGGGATCAGGATCGCATCGGGACGGGCGGCGGCGGCCGCGGCGATGTCGGCGTCGCCCCAGTCGCTCGCCATGGCGTTGACGCGGATCACCAGCTCGCGCCGGCCGTAGCCGCCGCCCTGGACCGCGGCGCAGGCCTGCGCCCGGGCTTGCGCCTTGGCCTCGGGCGCGACCGCGTCCTCGAGATCGAAGATCACCGCGTCGGCGGCCAGCGTCTTCGCCTTTTCCAGCGCCCGCGCGTTGGAGGCGGGCATATAGAGCCCGCTGCGACGCGGGCGGTAGGTGGTCATGTTGATCGCTCTTTGCTTTGGTTTGATGTCGGCAGCGGCTATTCTGGGGCGCTCCGGTGGAGCCTGCGGCGGCGACCCTATAGAAGCGCCCCGTAAGCTTCCATTCTTTCTTTTGTCGCAAACTGTCTGCGCCATGGCCACCGTACTCAGTATCTCGTCCCAGGTCGCGCGCGGCCATGTCGGGCTGTCAGCCACCCGGTTCGCGCTGGAGCGCCTGGGCCACGAGGTCTGGGACCTGCCGACGATTCTGCTCTCGAACCATCCGGGCTATGCCCGCTTCGCGGGCGAGGCGGTCGACGCCATGGCCATGGCCCGCATGCTCGGCGCCCTGCAGGACAATGGCTGGCTGTCGCAGGTGGACGGCGTGCTCACCGGCTACATGCCGAGCGCCGCCCATGTGGTGGTCGCCGCCGAGCTGATCGGCTGGGTGCGCTCCCACGCGCCCGAGGCGCTGGTGCTGTGCGACCCGGCGCTGGGCGACGACCCGAAGGGCATCTATATCGACATCGCCGCCGCGGAGGCGATCCGGTCCGAGCTGCTGCCGCTCTCGGACATCGCGTCGCCCAACCGCTTCGAGCTCGAATGGCTGACCGGACACGCCATCGCCAACGAGAGCGAGGCGCTGGTCGCCGCGGAGGTGCTCGGACAGCCGCATCTGCTCGCCACCTCGATCCCCGGCCCGGCCCCCGACCGCCTGCTCAACCTCCATGTCGGGCTGGACACCGCCAGCAAGACCGACGTCGAGCGCCGGCAGAAAGCGCCGCACGGCACCGGCGACCTGATGGCCGCGCTGTTCTTCGGCCATGTGCTCGACGGCCGGGACAGCGCACAGTCGCTCGCCCTGGCCACGGCCGGGATCGAGGCCGTGCTCGCCGCCAGCGTCGGTGCGGACGAGCTGCGGCTGGTACAGACCCAGATCGACTGGGCCGCTCCCGCCCCCTGGCCCGTGCTGGAGGTCGACGCCGCGGCATGACCGGGCAGGGCCCATGGGTCGCCGGCGTCGACGGATGCCCGGCCGGCTGGGTGGCGGTCTGTTGGAACGGGACCGAGGCCCGCCTCGCGCTCTGCGCCGCGTTCGCCGATGTGCTGGAGCTGCCGGAAGCGCCCGTGGCCATCGCCGTCGATATCCCCATCGGCCTGCCCGAGCGGGCGCAGAAGGGCGGGCGGCCCTGCGATGTCGAGGCGCGCGCCGGCCTCGGCGGCCGGCAGTCGGCGGTGTTCGCGGTGCCGGCCCGCGCGGCGGTGGCCGAGCAGGAGTACCGGCGCGCCTGCGCCGTGGCGCTCGCCCATTCGGACCCGCCGCGCAAGATCTCGAAGCAGTGCTTCAACCTGTTCCCCAAGATCCGCGAGGTCGACGCCCTTATGACCCCGGCCCTGCAGGACCGCGTCTTCGAATGCCACCCGGAAGCGGCCTTCCGCGCCATGAACGGCCGCCGGCCGCTGCAGGAGCCGAAAAAGGTGAAATCCCGGCCCTACGAGCCGGGACTGGAGCTGCGCCGCGCCCTTCTGCTGCGCCGGGGGTTCGCTGCGGACTTTCTCGGCGCCACGCCCTTTCCCAAGTCCAAGGTCGGTCCCGACGATATCCTCGACGCCTGCGCCTGCGCCTGGTCGGCGGCCCGCATCGCCCGCGGCGATGCCACCCGCTTTCCGGCCGACCCGCCTGTGGACGCCACCGGCCTCAGGATGGAAATCTGGGCCTGAGACAGCTAGATCCGAACCCCATGATCGAGCGAAGCGACATCGAGGCGGCTCATAGCCGTATCCGCGACCATGTCCGCCGGACGCCCGTGATGGCACTGGAGCCGGGCGCCTTCGGGCTCGCCGCGGCGCTGACGCTGAAGCTGGAGCTCTTTCAGCACACCGGCTCGTTCAAGCCGCGCGGCGCCTTCAACACGCTGCTCTCCACCGAGACGGGCGAGGCCGGCGTCGTCGCCGCCTCCGGCGGCAATCACGGCGCCGCCGTGGCCTTCGCGGCCGAGGCCCTCGGCTGCCCGGCGCATATCTACGTGCCCGAGATCTCGTCGCCGGTGAAGATCGCCCGCATCGAGAGCTACGGCGCCAAGCTCCATGTGGGCGGCCGGGACTATGCGGAGGCGCTGGAGCGGAGCGAGCGCTTCAAGGTGCTGGCCGGCGCCACGGCCGTGCACGCCTACGACCAGGAGACGACCCTGGCCGGGCAGGGCACGGTGGGTCTGGAATGGGAGCAGCAGGCGCCGGACCTCGACACCCTCCTGGTGGCGGTCGGCGGCGGCGGTCTGCTCGGCGGCATCGCCGCCTGGTACCGTGACCGGGTCAAGATCGTCGCCGTCGAGCCGGAGACCTCCTGCGCGCTGAAGGCGGCCCTCGGCGCGGGCGAGCCGGTGGAGGTGGAGGTGGCGGGCGTCGCCGCCGACTCCCTCGGCGCCCGCAGCGTCGGCAGGCTCATGTTCCCGCTGGCGCAGGACTTCGTCGACGAGGCCCTGACCCTGCCGGACGACGCCATCGTGGCGGCCCAGCGCCGGCTCTGGGAGACGCTGCGCATCGTCGCCGAGCCCGGCGGCGCCACCGCACTCGCCGCGCTGCTCTCCAGCGCCTATGTCCCGAAGACGGACGAAAAGGTCGGGGTCTTGGTCTGCGGCGGCAATGCGGATCTGAGCGTGTTCGATCGCTAGTTGAACAAGAGCTTTGCCGCCCCACACCCGTCATTCCTGCGAAAGCAGGAATCCATTGGCGGTGGCAGCAGAACGAAAGGCTGAAAGATGGTGCGTTTGAGGTTCAGGTTGGACCCGATGGTTCTGGCCGCGTGGCGAGGTGGAATGGATTCCTGCTTTCGCAGGAATGACGGGGGATAGCGGCGCGGCTGCCGTCAGTCCTGCCGCTCCAGCCCGAGCTTCTCGATGGCGCGGGCGCGCTTGTCGAGCCACCAGCCGAACTGCGGCTTCCAGTGCGAGAAATCCGCGTCGACGCCGAGCGTGCGGGCGGCGTGCAGCGGCCAGTTCGGGTTGTGCAGCAGCTCCCGCGCCAGCGCCACAAGGTC
>JAKSBI010000606.1 GCA_022361215.1 Hyphomicrobiales bacterium
CCGCCGTCGAACGTGTAGTTGACCCAGATCGAAGCGAAATATTCCGGGACCGCTTGCGGACGCTTGCCGATCGACGTCGGTACGGTGGATTTCGTAACTTCGGTGTCGAGCAGCGTCAGCGCCGCGATCAGCTCGACGTTGCCGGTCACGTTGCCGCGCGCTTCGAGCTCCAGGCCACGCGAGCGGACCTCCCCGGTCTGCACGTTGAAGCCCAGCACGGGCCCCGGCGTAAGCACGTTCGTCTGCCGAATGTCGAAGGCCGATACAGTCATCAAGGCATCCATGAAGGTGGGCTCGTATTTGAGCCCAACCTCGACCTGTTCGCCTTCCGTGGGTGCGAAGGCGTTGCCGGTGGCGTCGACGCCGATCACGGGCTCGAAGGACGTGGCGTAACTCGCATAGGGCGCGAGGCCGTTCTCGAACAGATAGAGCAGTCCCGCGCGATAGGTGGTTACGGAAGACGTTTGCTCGGACACCGCGCCGCCGGCGAGGAAGTTCTGGGTTTCCTGCTCCGTCCAGTCATGACGGATACCCAGCAGGGTGCGC
The DNA here is from genome assembly GCA_022361215.1 of Hyphomicrobiales bacterium. Lineage (GTDB taxonomy): Bacteria > Pseudomonadota > Alphaproteobacteria > Rhizobiales > Methyloligellaceae > JAKSBI01. Next base: position 547 of record JAKSBI010000606.1, read on the forward strand.
CAGTTGCCGAAAGCAAGCTGGTCTTGCAGGTAGAGGCCCGTCTGCTGCACGTCCTGGCTGTTGTCGAAGACCGGACGAAACGGACCGACCGGCGTGCCATAGATCGGGTTCGTCACATCGAGGCTGGATGCAAGCCCTAGCTGAAAGTCGGGCTCGCTTTCGAACCGCTGATGGTCGAGGCCGGCCAGCAGCTTATGATCGAGCGCCCCGGTTGCGAACGTGAACACGGCTTGATTGTCGGTGGCGAGGCCCCCCGCTTCTTCGAGCGAAACGACGGCCTGGCGCGGGATAATGCCGTTTGCGTCCAGCGGGCCGGCCATCTGGACACCTACGAGCTCGGTCGAGACGCTGGCATAGCGTGTGCTGGAGCGCACCTGGAGCCAATCGTTGAAGCGATGCTCGAAACTGTAGCCGACGCTCCACTGCTCTCGCTCAAAGCGCTCGATGTTCGGATCGCCGATATTGAAATCCCTGTCCAGGAAGGGCCGGAACACCGCAGGTGCAAGGAAGGTCGGGTAGAGAGAGTTGAAGTATCCGCCTTCCGGATCGTTCTGATAGTGGCCACGCAGGACGAGCCGGGTGTCTGCATCGGGCTGCCATGCGATTGACGGTGCGACCGCCACACGCTGCTCCTCGACATCATCGTAGCGCGTGCCTGCATGCCGGCCGATCGCCGACAGGCTGTATTGCCAGATGCCTTCCTCGTCGAACGCACCGCGGGTGGTATAGCCGGCCTGGATGCGGCCGTGGGTGCCCCCTTCGATCCGCAGCTCATTGTAGGGGTCGGCACTCGGGTCGCGGCTTATCTGATTGACGATGCCTCCGGGGCTGACCTGGCCGTAAAGCACGGCCGAGGGTCCTTTGAGGACGTCGACGCGTTCCAGCAGGAAGGGGTCGATTTGAAACTGCGCGAATGTCTGGCCCCGCGGCAGGCGCAAGCCGTCGAGAAAGCTGACGAAGTTCGTGGCCAGCCCAAAACTGCCGAAGCCGCGAATGAACACGCTATCGTACCGGTTCGTCGCGTCCGGGTCGGAGAGAACACCGGCGGTATAGCGCAGTGCGTGGCCGACCGTCTGCGGGTTCTGATCGTCGAGCTGCTGGCGCGTGATGACGGAGATCGATTGCGGTGTTTCGAGGACTGGCGTGTCGGTCTTCGTGGCCGAGGCCGACCGCTCCGCCAGAATGCCGTCGGTCCCCTGTCCTTCCACAACGATGCCTGGAAGGCCCGTCACCTCCTGGGCCGTTGCTCCTGCGCCAAGTGAGATGCCACCCGCAGCCGTCCCCAGCAGCAATACAATTCGCGCACGATTACGCATCCTATCGCCTCTCCATCAAGATCGTTCGATTGCATTCTTTGATGCGTCGTTAGCAAAAACGGGACGCTATCGTCCAGATAAAAATGATGACGGGAAAACTCATGTTTGCGGACGCGAATTGAACGCAACGCGACGGTTGAGTTTGGTTTCGATCCAGCCCTAAAGTGATGTCGGAATCGAAGATTCAAGTCCGACCGCCCATCGATTCCCCCCTCCGACGCAGGCAAATGGCGGCGGGCTACGGGAAGGCAGCGAAAACGGACGAGCGTGCTGCAGAACGGCCGACATGCGAAAAACGAGAGGAACGTCCGGCAAGCCCAAGGGGGGAAGGCCCTCCAAGGCTGCCGCGCAAGCGCTCGATCGCAGAATCCTCGAGACGGCAGCCGAGCTGTTCGCTACGCAGGGCTTCGCAGCAACGTCGATGGAGCAGGTGGCGACCGCCTGCGGCGCCGGAAAGGATACGATCTATCGACGGTATCCCGCGAAAGCGGCGTTGTTCACCGGGATCATGGAGGACTTCCGCAAGACCGTAATCTGCGAAGTCGACGAGCTGATGAGCGCGGATGGCGCTCCCATGGAGCGGTTGCGCCGGTATGCCCGATTGCTGCTTTCGATAAACCTGCGTCCGCAGCTTCTCGCTCTGAATCGCGTGGCGCTCGGCGAGGCCGTTGCGTTCGGCGGCGTGCAGCCCATCCCGACCGCGGACGATCCCTTCATGGCTCGCTTTGCCGCGTTGGTGCAGGAAGCTCAGGCCGAAGGAACGCTCCGCCAGGGCGATCCCCTGTTCATGGCCGAGCAGCTTCTCTATGCCACCTCAATGAAGCCTCTGGTCGCCACCATGCTCGGATCGGCTCGCTTCAGCGAGCTTTCGGAGCAAGAACGCTACTTCGATGAGGCTTGGAAGATGTTCCTGCAGGGCGCCGCACCTTGAGGATTACGCGGACCGATCGTGAGAGAGAGGCTGCGTATCCGAAAGCGCATTTCGGTCCCCATTCCCCTGACCGTCGAACACGGCCTCTCGACCTTCGATTGCGGCGAGCCGACGCCAAACGACTGGCGGCATCGTGGTCTGAAGATCGAAAGCCGAGTTTCACGAACCTGCGTCGTCGTCACCGGACAGGCGCACCCATCCGTCGACGGCGACGGTGCCCTGGCCTTCGCCCATGACGATCAGCGGGTTGATCTCCGCTTCGCGCGCTGCGGCACCGTCGTCCGTCGCGAGCTTTGACAGGGCGGCGATCGAGCGTGCCAGGGCCTCCAGGTCGCCCTTGGGGTGGCCGCGCGCGCCGAGCAGCGGGGCAAGGCCTTTGACCTCGCGGATCATCGCGAGAGCTTCGTCTTGGTCCACCGGGGCCAGCCGAATGGCCAGATCCCGATAGACTTCGGCCAGCACGCCGCCGACCCCGACCATCACCACCGGACCGGCCAGCGGGTCCACATGGAAGCCGACGATGGCCTCGGCCAGCCCCTTGGCCATGGGCTGCACCAGGATGCCGTCCAGCCGCGCATCGGGCCGGGCCTGCGCGGCCGCGCGGTGGATGCGTCCTGCCGCAGCCAAGAGTCTCTCGGCATCCGGCAGGCCCACGGCCACGCCGCCCATATCGCTCTTGTGCGCGATATCGGGGGACAGGATCTTGGCGACCACGGGGTAGGCGATGTCCGCGGGCGCCGGGCCGTCCGGTGCCATGATCCGGCACTCGGCGGTCGCGATGCCGAGGGCCGAGAACAGGGCCAGGGCGTCTTGCTCGTTGAGCGTGTCCGCGCCGCCATGACGGTCGAGCGCGTCGCGCGCGGCGGCCGGCAGCGGGGCGGTGGCGCGGCGGCGCGGCGGCGTCCAGCGCAGATAGGCATTGAGCGCATCGGCGCAGGCCTCGGGCGTGCGGAAAGCCGCGATGCCGGCCTCGGCCAGAAGCGAGAGCGACCGTTCCGCGCTTGGGAACAGGAAGGCCACGACAGGCTTGGCGGCGGCGGCCCATTTGACCAGAGGCTTGACCGCCAGCTCCGGATGGAACTCCGAGGAGGAGCCGACCACCATGACCACCACGTCCACGTCCGGCGCCTCGATGAGCGTGCGGATGCAAGTGTCCACGATCTCCTCGCGCGTGCCGGCCATGGTGAGATCGAGGATCTGCGAGGCCCCGATGTCGAGCCCGTGGCCGGCCAGCGCCTCCCGCAACGCGGCGGGGGGCTGCACAACCTCGAGGCCCTTGTCGCCGAGATGGTCGGCCACGATGGCGCCGCCGCCGCCGGTGGTCGTCACCACCGCCACCCGCCGTCCTTCCGGCGCCTGCCGGCGGGCCAGGAGGGGCGGCGTCTCGATCAGGCTTTCGAACAGGCCGACGCGCAGGATGCCCATGTCCTGAAGGAAGGCGTCCATGGCCGCCGTTCTACCCGTCATCGCCCCGGTGTGCGATTGCGCCAGGCTCTGCCCCAGCTCCGAGCGGCCGAGCACATAGGCCATCACCGGCTTGCCGGCGGCATGGGCCTTGGCAGCCATGGCTTCCAGGGCGGCGCGGTCGCGCAGCGTCTCGAGGAACAGGGTGACCACATCCGTCTCGGGATCGTCCACCAGCATGCCCGCCAGCTCGCCGACCGAGAGATCGGACTCGTTGCCCACCGAGATCAGCGTCGAGAAGTGGATGCCGCGGGTCTGGCCGCGCGAGACCAGAGAGCCGATCAGGCTGCCGGATTGGGAGACCAGCCCGAAGCGGCCGGCTGGCAGCCCATCCCGTTCAAGAGCGGCGTTGGCGCTCAGAGTCATGGGCAGCTGCGTGTTCACCACCCCGAGGCTGTTGGGGCCGAGCAGGCGCAGGCCGCCCTCGCGCGCCTTGGCGACCAGGCGCTGCTGCCGGACGGCGCCGTCCGGTCCGCTCTCGGCAAAGCCGCCGGTGAAGATC
>JAKSBI010000406.1 GCA_022361215.1 Hyphomicrobiales bacterium
CGAAGCTGCGAGCCCAAGGCCGGGGGCGAGGGGCAGGTGGAGCTGCCGACACGGCGGCCTTAGAGCTTTTCCCGGCCCCGCGACACGGCAAGCCACCCAGCTCTGTCATTCCCGCTTTCGCGCAGTGGTGTCCGGGATTTTCGGGGCGTGTCGGTCTGCATGGCAGCCGCGGCCTTGGTTTGCGACCTGAAGTTGCGCGCCCAGACAGCCTTTCGGGTGGTCTACCGCGCCCTCGATTTTCGTCATGCCCGGACTTGATCCGGGCATCCATTCCACTGGCCCCTCAGCGAGATCGAGAGGCAAATGGTATGGAGTGCCGGGTCAAGCCCGGCAATGACGACAGTTGGGTATGGGCTGCGCTCGAATCCCGGACAGTCATGCGCTTTCGCGGGAATGACGGAGGGGGGTGGCTTGCCGTGTCGCGGGGCCGGGAAAAGCTCTAAGGCCGCCGTGTCGGCAGCTCCACCTGCCCCTCGCCCCCGGCCTTGGGCTCGCAGCTTCGCGGCGCGAGCAGCAGGCCTCGCCCGTAGATGCGGTCCTTGCCGCGCCGGCCGAGGTCGCGCACCTTCAGGTGCGGCTCGAGGTCGCTCAGGCCTTGCGCCTGCGGGACGGTATGGCGCACGGAGGCGATGATGGCCGAGACGAAGGGGGTGGCGAACGAAGTGCCGGTGCGATAGCCGTCCTTGCCGTCGGGGGACGCCGTCCAGAGCCGCACCCCCGGCGCCGCATAGGCGATATAGTCGCCGCGGTTGGCGCGCGGATAGGGCCGCAGGCGGCTGTCGACGGCCGTGACCGCCACCACATCCGGATAGGCGGCCGGGTAGCGCGGCGGCGCGGCGGGTCCGCCATTGCCGGCCGCCGCCGTGGCCACGATGCCGGCCTCCTTCAGCGCGGCGACCGCCTGCTCCAGCGCCAGGTTGGCGGGCCCGGCAAGGCTCATATTGACGACCTCGACCTGACGCGACTTCAGCCACTCGATGCCTTTGACGAGGGTGACCGTGTCCGATGCGGGCCGCCCGTCCTCGTCCGCGAAGAAGACGTCGGCGGCCAACAGCTTGGCGTTGGGGACCAGTCCGGGCGTCTCGCTTCCCGCGTCGCCCACCAAGAGCGCCGCCACCGCGGTCCCGTGCTCTTTCGGCGAGGGCTGCACCCCCTCGGGCACGAAGGACTGCACGGTGATGTCCCGGCCGGTCAATGCCACATGGTCCATCTCGATGCCGGTATCGACGATGCCGATGCGCACGCCCGGTCCGCACACCTCCTTGCTGCGCCAGCGCACCAGCTTGGGCCCGTAGCAGCTCAGCCCCCGGCAGCCCCCAGCCTCGACGCGATAGAGATTGTTGAGCGCGAAGCTCTTCTCCGGGACGCTCTCTTCCAGGAGCTGGCGGGCGGCTATGGTATCGAGCCCCGGCGGCAGCCCCAGGCGGGTCACCGTCAGCGCGATACCCGCCAAGGTCTCGACCGAAACAACGGTGAACCCGAGGTCCAGAGCGGCCTGGATCGCATCCTGGCTGCTGTTTACCGCGAGAATCTCGTCGGGCACGAAGGACGAGACGTCGCTGGACGGAAGCGCGAAAGCGGCGCCGGCCGCCGCCGGCCCGGCCGCAGGCGCCCGCGCCCTGGCCCGCTCGCGGCTCCGGAGGAAGCGCGCGTCATCGTCGTCATCATCGTCGTCGTCGTCATCATCATCGTCATCGTCGTCATCATCGTCGTCGTCGTCATCATCGTCATCGTCGTCGGCCAGCGCGAAACCGACGAGAAAGCTCACATCCTCGCCGGGTTTCTTGGCGCCCAGAAGCGCCATATCGAGCGGGAGCGCGAGCATGACGAGCAGAACCGCCACCGCGACCCGACACAGCAGGCCGCGCAGGCACGACAAGAGAACCGCGTTTCGAAACGACGACGCCATCGGTCGGTACATCCTGAGCACCCTCCTGCTCTGAGCCGGCCTGGGCTTCTTAAGACCTGCAATCCCCCAACAACGGCCGAGCCGCCGATTTATTCCCGGAATTCGCGCCGGCGAAAAAAAGAAACCGATGAGGAAATAACGACCGGCCATCGCCCGTTCTAGGTCCATCTCGTGTCAACGAAAACCG
>JAKSBI010000178.1 GCA_022361215.1 Hyphomicrobiales bacterium
CTGAGCGCCTACGCCTCCGGCGAGGGGCCGAAGCGCCTTCTCTTCGCGCTCGGCTATGCCGGCTGGGCCGCCGGCCAGCTCGAGCGCGAGCTCAAGCGCGGCGACTGGACGGTGGCGGAGGCGACGCCGGACCACGTCTTCGGCGAGCACTACGACGATCTCTGGGACCGCCTCGGCGGTTTCGCCGCAAAGCCGCTTTGAGCGGACGACCCGGCTGCGGACGCCCCGGGGTTGCCGCGTCGCGCAAAAGAGCCAATCATCCCGACGGATCTCAACAAGCGAAGACGGGAGGGACCCCCATGCTCTTGGACGTGCGCACCTACACCTGCCGGCCCGGCACCATCAAGAAACACCTGGCGCTCTATGCGGAATACGGAAAAGGGCCGCAGACGCGCCATCTGGGCCAGCCACTCGCCTATCTCACGACCGAGACGGGCAATCCCAACGCCTACATGCATATCTGGGTCTACGAGAACGCCGCCGACCGCGAGGCCCGGCGCGCCGCCATGTGGCAGGACCCGGACTGGCTGGACTACATCCGGCGCAGCGCCGAGCTCGGCGCGCTGGTCGGCCAGCACAACACGCTGATGACGCCGGTCGATTTCTTCGACTTCAGGCTGAACCCGCCGACCTGAATCAGCATCCGCCGGACCTGGCCGACGATGTGCTCGATAGCTGCCGAAGTTTCAGAAGGCTTTCACACGGCGTTCTGACCGTCTCTATCCTGTTCGGATAGCAGCCAATGGAGCAGACGGTTAAGGCGCTGTCTGCTCCAAGGCCGACGTCGTTTCTTCACAAACCCACCCTGCCGACCATTGCGATGCGGCCGATCCGACAGGTTCATCATTCCAGCAGATCGAGCCAGCCCTTCTCGGCCAGCCAGTTCTTGTGTGCCTCAGCGCGGGCCGCCTGTGCCTCCTGAATTCCGCGGAGCATCTCCAAGGTCTCCGGATCGAGGTTGACCTTGGTGTTGGAGTTGGCAATGGGCGCGGTCTTCGGGGCATCGCCAAAAATCTGGGAATGCAGTTCGCCGGCGGTCGGTGCGTTGCCCGCGTCGTAGTGGGTCACCGTCAGACTGGCGCCGTACTTCTGTCTTAGGGCCTCTTCCGCCTTGCCGGCTAGAAAGTCGCTCAGTGCTTCGCCTTTCAGGCCAAGGTCCGTTTCTTCTTTCAATGCCTGATATGCATTGGCGCCAACAGCATTGGAGGTATAGAGCGTTGTATTGTTGTAATAGTGGACACCCACGATTTTCCCGTTGGCCTTATAGACGGTGTGGGCTTCGACAGCGTCCTGTTTGGCGATCTGTGCCGCGCGCTCGGCAGGCGACATCTCGAGTGACTTAGCGAACTCATGCATTTTCCGGACGTCGGCGTCACTCGAGCGTGGCCCGATGGCCGGCTTCACCTGCTGAAGGCTAGATGCCGGAATCCCTGAAATGCTGGTCATCGTGTACTCCTGACTATCAGAAAACGCATTTACTGCCGGAAGTAGAGCAAGAGGCGCGCCAAGACACGTAGGCCGTATAAGCATCCGGAATTCTTTTAAAACCTTGGGTGCCAGTTGGACATGAGACGATCGCGCAATCGGCGCGGCAAAAAGATCCGGGTGATAAATGCCGGACCGGGCAACTTCTGCCTATTCGAAAATTTCGCGTCCGTTTGAACCTTTCCAGACGTCCCTACGACGAAGCCCGTGAACCTGGCGAGCCGCCGCGCCCCCGCCGGCCGGGCATCGCCTCACGTCGAAACACGGTTGGATTTGGAGAAACCCGATGTCGAACGGAACGAAACTGAAGATCTTCCTGGGCGCGCTCGCCGTTGCCAATGTCGCGGTGTCGCTGATGGCGGCCCCGGCCCACGCCTATCAGTGCAAGAGCAGCTTCACCACGGCCGTGGCCGTGCACCCGAACAAGTCCGCGGCCACCAGCCAGGCCGTCCAGAATTGGCCGGCCGTGGCGAAGGGCCAGTACGGCCTTCCCTGGTCCGTGTGGAACATCGCTC
>JAKSBI010000862.1 GCA_022361215.1 Hyphomicrobiales bacterium
CGCCCACCCGACGCTGCCCGAGGCGGTCAAGGAGGCGGCGCTGGCGGTGGATGGGCGGGCGCTGCATATGTAGCGCCTCGGCTTCGCAAAGGCGTCATTCCCGAATCCGCGCCGTTGCTACGCGGATCGACAGACAATTCCCCTCCCCTTGACGGCGACTGGATTCACACATTTCGTATGTTCCATCCGCGTTTGATGTCGTCGAACTGAACGAGCCCTTGGAGCATGGCGATGAGTCCGGGCTTTCCGGAGTAGCCAGTCCAGCCGCCGAGGCGTGCAAAAACCCAGGCGGTGTAGGCCAGAGAGCCCTTGGGAGGGGGGCTGGCGCTGTGTTTTGCCTTTCAGGCTCGCCGAGACAGCTTCGAGGATGTCTCGGTCGGCCGGGTCGAACGCGTCTTCAAGTGGGCGTTTGGCGATCCCGGCGCGATCGCGCACCTGCTACAACACCGTGACCGCGGCCATTACGCTGGCGACGATCAGCGTTTCAAACGGTCCGTCTCCGCAACACCTAAAGCATGTCAGCCCAGCGGCAGCTCGTCGGGCGCGGTCTCGCTGTCGTCCAGGTCCGAGGGGGCGAGGATCTTCGTCGCGCTGCGCTCGAGGGTCCAGCCGATCTCGGTGGTGCCGTCGTCCAGGGTGCGGTTCAGCACCACTTGCAGCGACTTGCGCGGCCCCTTGGTGTCGGCGAGGTAGACGCTCTCCTCGACCGTGATCAGGGCGTCGTCGGAGGCGAGCTGCCAGCCCTCGTGGTTGGGGAGCGCCATCAGCGCCGTGCGCCCGTCCTGGGAGAGCTGGGCCCGCACCTCCGGGTGCAGGTGGAAGCGGATGGCGAGCGCGACCTGGTCCTGGCGCGCCTCGCCCTTCAGGCCGTGGGGGGCGGTCAGCCGGTCCAGGCCGGTGAGGCGGGCGCCGTTCTGCTCCAGCTTCAGGGTGCGCGCGTGGCGGATGCCGAAGCGCGGCTCGTAGCCGTCCTGCTCGCCTTCGATCTCGATGCTGCCGGGGAGGCTCATCATCTTGGCCGTGACCTTGGCCGGGCCGGAGAGCCGCCCCTCCGCCGGCGAGTCCTCGCGGGTCGCCGGCGACAGGAAGCGCGAGGACGAGGTGTCGGCGACCACCAGCGTCGAATGCGCGGCCGTCGAGCGGGCGACCAGGCGCCAGTCCCGGTCCTGGCGGCCGGGCGCGCCGCAATTGACCACGATCGCGTTGCGGCCCGAGCTCATCTCGAAGGACATGCAGCCGGCATGGGCGCGGGCGCTGACGGAGGCGGGCGGCGCCGCGCCCATGTCCGCGATCAGGACGGTGTCGCCGAGCTCGGCCCGGCAATAGCCGGACTGGTCGGCATGGGCGACCGGGCCGCCCTGCACGTCGTCATAGGCGAGCACCGTGGCGAGCGAGTCCGTGGGCGTGGCGCCGGTGCCGTTGAAGCGCGCCAGATTGCCGTCGCCCAGGCGGAAGAAGCGGATCGCCGGCATCATGCGGTCGATGGCCAGCGTCAGCGCGTCCGGCGGCGGCCAGTCGCGGGCGATGTAGCATTGGCGCAGGGGCAGGAGGTCGAGCAGCAGATCGATCAGCGCCATCGGGTTGCGGCTGACATGGCCGCCGTCGATCAGGATCTGCCGCTTCAGCTCCTCGGAGAACGCCTTGTCGTAGGCGGCGGCCGCGCTCTGCTCCTCGGCCGCGCACAGGCCCGCCAGGTTCAGCGCCGTCAGCGCCGTCAGCCGCGGCACCCCGTCCGGCGCGTCCTTGTAGTTGCGGCCGAGATAGCGGATCTGCTCGGACAGGCTGGCCATCACCGCGTCGTAGAACGGCCGGTCCGCGCCCTCCAGCACGATCGAGGCGTGGGAGAGCCAGGAGATGATGCGCCGGGCCACGATCTCCGGCCGCCAGGGGAAGGCGGAGATGCTGCGGTAGAAAGCGATCCAGTCGCGCACCAGGGCGCGGGCGTGCTCGCGCGAGATCTCGTCGCCGGCGGCCCTCAGATGCCGGAGCCAGCCGAAGCCGTGCAGCGCGCTCTCCCACTCGCGCGACGGCGGCCGGATGCGGAAGGGCGACTCGGCGCCGGTGAGCGCGATGGTGCCGGCGAGCCCGAAATGGCCGTGATAGATCTCGCTCGCGAAGCTCGGGTCCGCGGTCCTGAGGTCCTGCGGCACGATCAGGAGCTGATGCAGCGGGCTGCCGCGATAGCGCCAGCGGAACAGACGCGACTGCAGGACGCGCTTGAGCGCGATCCGGCCCGACGTCGTCGCCGACCGAACCGCATCGCGCGCCCGGTCGGAGCGCGTATCAGAGCTCATCTGTACTATCGACCGCTCCCAGCACCAAAATTGGCATTGACCCCACGGAGCCGTGGTCGTCCGCTACTACCTCGCCGGCACATTCTCGAAGGACGCGCAGCGCATATCAAGTGCTCGATTGGACTCATGGCCCGGAGCCGCGGTTTGCGGCGGGTCTAGCGCGTGCTCTCGACCGCGAGACGCGCCACGAAGAAGCCGTCCAGGCCATCCAGCCCCGATTCGGCCGTGGCGAGCTGGAACGGCAAGGTGCGCAGATAGCCCTCTTTCGTGACGCTGGCATCGCAGCCCGGAACCTCGCCTGGATCGATGGGATCGATGCGAACGCCCGGCTGCGCGGCGAGCAGCCGCGCGATCTGCCGCTCGCCCTCCTCCGGCTCCAGCGAGCAGGTGCAGTAGACCAGCCGTCCCCCTGGCCGCACCAGCGAGACGCCGTGGGCGAGCAGCCGCGCCTGCAGCTCGCCCAGCTTCTCGATGTCCGACGGGCGCTTCAGATGGGGGATGTCGGGATGGCGCCGGATGGTCCCGGTGGCCGAGCACGGCGCGTCGAGCAGGACCGCGTCGAAGGGCTCGGACGGCGACCACGCGGTGGCATCGGCCTCCACCCGCTTCGCCGTCAGCTTCAGCCGCTTGAGGTTGCCGGCCAAATACCCGAGCCGCTTCTTGGAGATGTCGACGGCCGTCACCTTGGCGCCCGCATGGGCCAGCTGTGCCGTCTTGCCGCCCGGTGCGGCGCAGAGGTCCGCGACGCGCTTGCCGGCGACGTTGCCGAGCAGCCGCGCAGGCAGCGCCGCGGCCGCATCCTGCACCCACCATTGGCCCTCGTCGAAGCCGTCCAGCTTCTCGATGCGGCCCCTGCCCTTGAGCCGCACCGAGCCGGTCGGCAGCACAAGTCCGTCAAGGCGCCTGGCCCAACCGTTCCGGTCCGACTTGACCGTCAGGTCCAGCGCGGCCTCGCTCAGATGCGCCTCGGCGATGCGCCGCGCCCGATCCGGCCCGTAGGCCGCGCTCCAG
>JAKSBI010000206.1 GCA_022361215.1 Hyphomicrobiales bacterium
CCCGCGCAGGCCCGAGCGAAGCGAGGAATAGCCGCGAGCGACAAGAAACAGCCACACGGCACACCTCATCCGCATGGCACCCCGAGACCGTTGCTAAAATCGTCGACTCGCCTTAGCGATGGCCGAGTTCTCGTGAGTCGCCTCGCGGGAACCGGTCCTGGGCTCGGGCGCCCGCGCAGGCCCGGACGCGTCAGCGTCCGGAATAGCCGTGAGCGACTAAAAAGCGCTCGGCCCGCCGCCGCCCGAACAGGAGCCCTCCGAGGCCAGCCAGAAGGACAACGCCCCCATGGAACGCATACCAGTGGCCGAGCGCGAAGACTGGCGCCAGACGGCCGAGGCGCACGGCTTCTCCTTCCACTCGCTCGAGGGCGACCCCTATTGGGACGAGAGCGCCTATTACCGGTTCACGCTCAAGGAGATCGAGGACGACCTGGAGGACCCGGCGGAGGCGCTGGAGGAGATGTGCTTCGACGTGGTCGACGCCGCCATGCGCGACGAGGCCACGCTCCGGCGCCTGCAGATTCCCGAGCCCTTCTGGGACTACGTGGCCCGGACCTGGGAGCAAAAGCACAAGAACCTCTACGGCCGCATGGACTTTACCTATGACGGGCACGGCCCCGCCAAGCTCTACGAGTACAACGCCGATACGCCCACCTCCCTCTACGAGACCTCGATCTTCCAGTGGGTCTGGCTGGAGCAGGCCATGGAGCGCGGCCTGGTCCAGGAGGGCGCCGACCAGTTCAACTCCCTGCACGAGCGGCTGATCGCGGCCTTCCAGAACTTCGGCATCGACGGGCCGCTGCATCTCGCCTGCGCCAGGGACAGCGAGGAGGACTGGGGCACCATCGAGTATCTGGAGGATTGCGCCAAGCAGGCGGACATCGAGACCAAGAAGATGTTCATGGAGGACATCGGCCACTCGAACGAGGGCTGGTTCACCGACGCCGAGGACGAGGCTATCGCCTGGCTCTTCAAGCTCTATCCCTGGGAGTGGCTGCTGCGCGAGGCGTTCGGCCGCGAGATCCCCGGCTCCCATTGCCGCTTCATCGAGCCCGCCTGGAAGAGCGTGCTCTCCAACAAGGGTCTGCTGGCGCTGCTCTGGGAGCGCTTCCCCGGCCACCCCAACCTGCTGCCCACGGCCTTCGAGGGCGAGCCGGCCGCGTCGGAGCTCGGCGACCAGGTCGTGCGCAAGCCGATCTACTCCCGCGAAGGCTGGAACGTGGAGATCATCGGCGCCGAGGCCGCGGACGGCGGGGCAACGGCCAGCCGCGACGGCCCCTATGGCGAGGA
>JAKSBI010000790.1 GCA_022361215.1 Hyphomicrobiales bacterium
CCGCCGTCGTATCTGCCTGTCGGAGCTTCAGATCATCCTGCTGTTGCGCGAGGGGCGCCGCGGCGCCAGCGGGCGACTGACCACGGCAGCGCAGCTCGTGGTCGGCTCCGGACGGCCCGACAGCCTGAAGCTGGCGGTCAGGGAGCTTGCCGGCCTGCTCGATGCCACCGGGAGCCGGCCGCACACGTCCGGCACCCGCACCCTGCACTAGGGCCTGCGGACATTCACCTTGTGGATGCTGGTTTTGCGAGATTGGCCCAGCTTTAGGAACGAGGGCGCAGGACATGCTGTGCATATTCAAGCCCGAGTGACGCGGAGATGGGCCAATCTCGCAAAATCCCGGAGGGACGGGTCCCATTCGAGGGCTGGACGTCGTTGCGAAAAGCTAGAAGTGGAACACACTACGTCGCTTTTCGCGCCTAGCCAGCCCTCGAATGGGACCCGCCAGCACCGCAAGGTGAATGTCCACAGGCCCTAGGCCATGAAGGCAGGCGACATGACAGCCGTTCCCGGCGGACAGGCCAACCTGACCAAGAACCAGCGCGCCGTCTTCTCGGCCCTGCTCGGTGCCGAGAAGCCGCTCGGCGCCTACGAGATCCTGGACGAGGTCCGGGACCAGGGCTTCCGTGCCCCGCTGCAGGTCTATCGCGCCTTGCAGAAGCTGATGGAGTTCGGGCTCGTGCATCGGATCGAGAGCCGCAACGCCTTCGTGGCCTGCGATCACGAGCCGCATACGGAGGCCGTCTGCTTCCTCATCTGCGACCATTGCGAGAAGGCCATCGAGCTGCCGATCCATGACCTCGAGGACGGCCTGCAGGCGCAAGCGCGCGGCATCGGCTTCACGATCTCGGCCGTGTGCGTGGAAGTGACGGGAACCTGCAAGGTCTGCGGGAGTTAGAGCTTTCCCAGGTCGATCATACCCACCCCGGTCCCCCTGCCCAGCCACCCCAAGGGTAACCTCTATCGGGTGCTTGGGCAGGGGGACCGGGGTGGATGAGCCTTATCAAACCCAAAACGCGTGAGCCCCGCCGCGCCCGGCCCCAAGCGGAAAGGCCGGACGGGCGGAGCACTCGCCGGTGGAGAGGACGAAGAGACCAGGGAGGGAAGCCTGGCCACTCGCCGGCAAGCATGGGGCCGACTGCCCCTTCTAGAACTCGATCTCGAAGTCCCACTTGAGCGCCGCATCGGAGATGTCGCGTTCAGCCCGAACAGCACTCCGAACGCGACGCCGCCCTCTCCGTGGCTGCGATCTTCATCACCGTGACGGTCCTTGAGCGATTCCGAATGACCGCCCGTCTCCCACGACAGATAGAGCACGAGGCCGAGCCGGTGCCGCTCCAGATCGTCGCCCGGAAGATCGCTGCCGATATCTCCGAAGTCTCCAAGTCCCTCGACGTCAAGAGCGAGACGCTCTGACCTCTGATATCTGGCTTGCCAGGCAAAGCTGAAGCTTCAGTGGTCTGGAATCGCATCGATTTCGAGGACGCCGTCTTCAATCTCCTTCTCTTCCGCGTCGAAGACATGCACCGGAAAGAGCTTCGCCATCACTGAGACCGGCCCTTTCGCCGCCTTGAGAACCGGGCCGAGCCTCACTCTTTCTCGCCCTCGCCCGGTCTTTCGGCGGTGGATCCTGCAAGTCGCTGCATGGAGCGTTTGGACCTGCTGCCACCATCGGTCAATTCAGCTTCACCTTGGCGAACACTTTCACGCTGGCACCCGGCAAGAGCACGTCCTCGCGGCGCTTGAACGAGGCATGGTTCAGCACCTCGTCGTCGGCAAGGTTCTCGCCCTTGATGCCGATCGTGTACTCGGTGCCGTGACCGGACGCGTCGGGCAGCCTGCCGGTGTAGCTCAGCTCGGCTGAAACCAGCGTGTAGCCCGGCGTCGTCAATTCGCCGGAGGCGCGGTTGACATCGTCCTGATCGAAGGCATGCAGGACGCCGAAGCGGGCGAACGTATTGGCGCCGCGGTAGAAGAGTCCGCCACCGAGCCGGTGCGGCGGGATCCGGGGCACGTTGTCGCCGTCATCGAACTCGGCGCGCACGACGTCGAACTGTCCGTCGACCCCCCAGACACCGCGCCAGATCTTGGCAACGTCGTACTGAACGGCGATTTCGGCGCCGTAGAAAGTGGCGTCGAGCTGCGAGAAGAGGACCTGGTCCAGCTCGTCCTCGACGCCGCAGCTTGCGATAGTCTCGCCGCAGGTCACGCCTGTGAGCTGCTTGAAGATGAAGCCGTCGAATTCGGTGTAGAACGCGGTGGCGTCGAAACGCAGCGGACCCTTGGCCCGCCTTACGCCGAACTCGACGCTCCTCGCGACCTCCTTATCCAAGCCCGGATTACCGATCTCGAAGGTGCCGGTCGCCTCATGGATGCCCTTTGAAAAGAGCTCCTGGACCTCCGGCGCGCGCTCGGCATACTGGCCCGTCAGCGTCAGGACTATGCCTTTGGGCAGTCTGTAGCGAAGCCCAAGGCTGCCGCTCGCGGGCGTGAAATCCCGTTTCAGCGCGACGACGGCCGCGCTCGGATCGAGTGGGCTGAGGCGGTTGGCGCCATCGACCTCCACATGCTCCAGGCGCCCCGCCGCCTGGAACGTCAGCGCCGGCGAGACCTCCAGCTCCTCGAAGACATAGCCCGCGATGGAGTTCGTATTGGCCGGCTCCAGAAGCGAGTCGCCCTCGAAGCTCTGTCCGCGCGTGTCGCGGTCGACATAGTGTACGCCGACCGCGCCCGTCAGCTTGCCCGGCGCGATCATGGCCGGCAGATGCGAAACCTCGATCCGCGCCTCGGCCTCCTCATTGGTAAAGCGGTTGCCGATGGCATCCACCCCTTCGTCTTCTTCGAAGATGACCTCGTCATGGGCATAGTCCGAGACGCCGAACCAGAAGCGCAGGGTGTCGATGCCGCTGTCCCGGACCCGCCACTCGCCCTTGGCCAGGACCTTGTCCTGCTCCAGATCGATACGTGGGCGATGCTCAGCGGCTTCTTCACCCGGGATTCCGTAAAAGCTCTCATAGCGCGTATAGGCGACGCCGATATAGCCCGTGCTCCAGATATGGGAGCTGCCGATGGAATAGCCTTCCGCCTCGACGAAGGAGTTGAGCTGCCGGCCGTTGGGGGTGTCGTAGTCCTCGGCGTCCCGCTTGAAGGCGTCGAAATGCACGGCGATGCCGCCGGCGCCCGCCGTCACCGAGACGGCGCCTTCATGACCGTCGTCCACCGACGTCAGTCCGCCGATGACCTGACCCTTGACGCCTTGCGCCGGAATGGCCGTCGGGATGCGCCCGTTCTCGGCCGCGACCACACCGCCGATCGCCCCGCTGCCATAGCGTAGCGTGGCCGGGCCGCGGATCACCTCGATGCGGTCCGCGGCGAACGGGTCGATCGGCACCGCGTGGTCTTCGGACAGCGTCGAGACATCGTGGGAGCCGATACCGTTCTCCTGAACGCGCACGCGGATATTGTCGAGCCCGCGAATGATGGGCCGGCTGGCACCGCCGGCGAATGTCGAGCCGAAGATGCCGGGTTTGCCATCAATGGCATCGGTCAGGTTCGCGCCCGACGACCTCAGCACCTCGCCCTCGGGCACGACCGTGACGGGGACAAAGGCGTCGTCGACAACGATCAGGGTGCCGAACTCCGCATAAGCCTCGGAGACCTCGAGACCGCTGATCGGACTCGCCGCTTCCACCAAAATAGCCGGCAGCGCCACATCCTGCGCATTCGCCGTCGATGACATCACCCCAAGAGCTATAGCGCCTGCCGTCAGCAGGGTTGCGCGGCGTCGGCACGCGCGGCCATGTGCAATTCCCTCAAGCCAGAGAGACATATATTCCCCCGATCTCCACTCAGTCTTAGATACAGAACGAGTGCCAGTGCCCGCCCCGCTTGTTCTGTTATATTGTTACAAACAGGATCCTGGGCGCAACCCTTTGGTCCTCGCATTCGGACGCTCTCGAGGCAGGTGTGTCGATTTTGCAACAGCCGGAATGGCTGCCGGCACGGGGATCAACCGGCGCTCAC
>JAKSBI010000567.1 GCA_022361215.1 Hyphomicrobiales bacterium
TCAGAAGCGTTCCTGCCGCCCGCTGACGATTTGCGAGAGCGTGACGGCGACGATGAGCGCGCCGCCGTAGAAGAGCTCGTGCACGAAGGTACTGATCCCCATGAAGGTCAGACCGGTAATGCCCGTGACCAGGAAGTAGACGGCGATTGCCGCACCCCAAGGATTGAACCGGCCCGGCGTGATGCTGGTGGCGCCGAGAAAGGCAGCCGCGAAGGCGGGCAGCAGGTAGGAAAGCCCAGAGATCGGATCCGCGGCCCCGGTCGTCCCCGCATACATGATACCTGCCACGGCGCCGAGCGAACTTGATGCCATCATGCAGCCCCAGCGCACCCGGTTGGCACGGATGCCACTCAGCCGGGCGACCTCGCGCCCGCGGCCGACGAAAAGGATGCGCCGGCCGATCGCCGTGAACTCCAGCACGTAGTAGAGCAGGGCGCAGATCAGCATGGCGTAATAGAAGGCGAGCGGAATTCCGAACAGGCGCTCGATCATCACCATCTTCACCAGGCCCATCGAAATCCCGCTGATGGTGATCGAGTCGCTGATCCACAGCGTCACGCCATGGGCAAAGGTGCCCATGCCCAGGGTGACGATGAGCGAATGGATGCGGAAGACGGTGATGAAGAAGCCGTTCAGGAACCCGATCACCACCCCGGCGGCGAGGGCGACGAGAATGGCCAGCAGGATAGGCACGCCGTGGGTGACGTTGAGCACGCCGACGATCATCGACGACAGGGTCAGGACGTTGGCGATCGAGACGTCGAAGTCGTTCGCCGTCAGGGGAATTATGATGCCGAGGGCGACGACGACGAGCACGGCCTGAGAGCCGAATATGGTCGAGAATGTCGGCCAGCTCAGAAACGTTACCGGCGCGAAGATCGCGAACAGGCCGATGAGGGCCGCCCAGGCAATGAGCAGCCCATAACGCTCCAGTGAGTCCACCAGGATCCGCCGTCCGCCGCCGGTGCGGCGATCCGATGTGTCATCGATTGCGCTTTCCGTCATGCGGCCCGCCCGTCACGCTCGCTATGCAGGACGCTGCGCACGCTGCGGTAACACTGCTCCGCGATGCTGTCCTTGTCGACCTGCTCGCCGGCCAGCTCACCGATAACGCGGCCTCGGCTGAAGATCAGGACGCGGTCGCAGATCGTCGCGAGCTGTTCGTAGTCCGAGCTCGCGCAAACCACGGCTGCGCCTGCGTCACGCGCCTGCGAGATGGCCCGGA
>JAKSBI010000693.1 GCA_022361215.1 Hyphomicrobiales bacterium
GAAGCGGTCGACGAAGGCCTGCAGGCGCCGGCGCTCGTCGTCCTGTTTCTTGCGCAGCTTCAATTGAAGCCGCTGCTGCTCGCGGCGCGTGTCCTCGAAGGCGTCGAAGCCGCCCGTATAAAGCGAGAGCTTGCCGCCCGTAAGATGCAGGATATGGGTGACCGAGCCGTTCAGCAGGTCCCGGTCGTGGCTGGCGATGAGCACCATGCGGGGATAGGCGTTGAGGAATGTCTCAAGCCAGAGTGTGCCCTCGATGTCCAGATAGTTGGTGGGCTCGTCGAGCAGCAGCAGGTCCGGCTCGGCAAAGAGCAGGGTGGCGAGCGCCACGCGCATGCGCCAGCCGCCGGAAAGCTCCGCGCAGGGGCGCTGCTGGGTGTCGTGGTCGAAGCCGAGCCCGGCCAGGATGCGCGCCGCGCGCGCCGGGGCGCTGTGGGCGTCGATGTCGTTCAGCCTGAGCTGGATCTCGGCGATGCGCTCGGGCTCGGTCGCGGTCTCGGTCTCCGCGAGCAGCGCGGCGCGCTCGGTGTCCGCCGCCAGCACCGTCTCCAGCAGGCTCTCGGGCCCGCCCGGCGCCTCCTGCGCGACGGCGCCGATGCGCGCCCGGCTCGGCAGCTTGATCGAGCCATCGTCCGGCGCCAGCGTGCCGGCGATCAGGTGCAGCAGCGTCGATTTGCCCGCGCCGTTACGGCCCACCAGCCCCACCCGGGCGCGGTCCGGCAGGCCGGCGCTCGCCTGGTCGAGCAGGGTGCGTCCCTCGATCCGGTAGGTCAGGTCGTTGATGTGCAGCATGACACGGGCAGCGGCGCTCGGACGTCCTCGGCTGCGGCCAGATAGCACGGGCCGTCGGGCGAGGGAAACAGACGGAACGCATCGTCTTGCCGCCCCCCTGCGCGCCCGCTATAAGCGCCCCGACCATCCTGGGGGATCAGCGCAAAAAGGACCGACGCCATGGCCACCGAACGCACGCTTTCCATCATCAAGCCCGACGCCACGGCGCGGAACATCACTGGCAAGATCGTCGACAAGCTCGAAAGCGTGGGGCTCCGCGTCGTCGCCCAGAAACGTGCCCGCTGGAGCGAGGCGGACGCACAAAAGTTCTACGAGGTGCACAAGGAGCGGCCGTTCTACAACGATCTGGTGGCCTTCATGACCTCAGGACCGATCGTGTTGCAAGTGCTCGAAGGCGACGACGCGGTGGCCAAGAACCGCGCCGTCATGGGCGCCACCAACCCGGAGGAGGCCGAGGCCGGCACCATCCGCGCCGAGTTCGCCGAGAACATCGAGCGCAACTCCGTGCACGGCTCCGACAGCCCGGAGAACGCGGCGAACGAGATCGCGCTCTGCTTCTCCGACGACGAGATCGTTGGGTAGGGGCCACACCTTTTCTCGTCATTGCCGGGCTTGACCCGGCAATCCAGTCCGTTCCCTCTCGATCTTGCGGAGAGGCAAGTGGCATGGATGCCCGGATCAAGTCCGGGCATGACGCTGCGATGGGCCGGGGCTGAGCCCCCAGGCCATGGGCTTTCGCGGGAACAACAGCATGTTTGGGGTGCGCCCGAACTCACTGGAGAGGCACCCGCACCCATAGGGCTTGCCCCGGGCACCGGCTTTCGGGCTAAACTCCGGTCCAACCGACAGGAGACGGGTGCCCCCATGAACGTCCACCAGAGAACCGCTTTCAGCGCCTGCCCGCACGACTGCCCGAGCACTTGCGCGCTCGAAGTGGAGCTTCTGGAGGGGAACCGCATCGGGCGGGTGCGGGGCGCCAAGGAGAACAGCTATACGGCGGGCGTCATCTGCGAGAAGGTAGCGCGCTACGCCGAGCGCGTGCACCACGCGGACCGGCTGCTCCATCCGCTGCGCCGCAAGGGCGAGAAGGGCTCCGGCGCGTTCGAGCGCATCAGCTGGGAGGCGGCGCTCGACATCACGGCGGAAGCCATGCTCAAGGCCGAGCGGCAGTACGGGCCCGAGGCCGTATGGCCCTACTACTACGCCGGCACCATGGGGCTGGTGATGCGCGACGGCATCAACCGGCTGCGCCACGCCAAGGGCTATTCCGGCATGTTCTCGACCATCTGCGTGACGCTGGCGCAGTCCGGCTTCACGGTCGGCACCGGCAAGCTGATGGGGCCGGACCCGCGGGAGATGGCGAAGTCGGATCTGGTCGTGATCTGGGGCACCAATCCGGTGAACACCCAGATCAACGTCATGACCCACGCCACAAGGGCGCGCAAGGAGCGCGGCGCCAAGATCGCCGTCGTGGACGTCTACAACAACGGCTCCATGCGCCAGGCGGACATCCCGCTCTGCCTGAAGCCCGGCAGCGACGGCGCGCTCGCCTGCGCCGTCATGCACGTGTTGTTCCGCGACGGCTACGCGGACTGGGATTACCTGGAGACCCATTCGGATTGCCCGCGCGAGTTCGAAGCGCATCTGAAGACCCGCACGCCCGAATGGGCCAGCCGGATCACCGGTCTCTCTGTCGAGGAGATCGAGAGCTTCGCGCGCCTGATCGGCGAGACGCCGCGCAGCTATTTTCGTTTGGGCTACGGCTTCACGCGCAGCCGCAACGGCGCCGTGAACATGCATGCGGCGACCTGTATCCCGACGGTCACGGGCGCCTGGCGGCACGAGGGCGGCGGCGCTTTCCACAACAACGGCGCCATCTTCCACTGGGACAAGACCATGACCGAAGGCCTGGACGTGGCCGATCCGAGCGTGCGCTGGTTCGATCAGTCGCGCATCGGCCCGGTGCTCACGGGCGATGCCCGAGACCTCCGCGACGGCCCGCCGGTGACGGCGCTGTTCATCCAGAACATGAACCCGATCACGGTGGCGCCCGAGCAGCGCAAGGTGAAGCAGGGCTTCGCCCGCGAGGACCTCTTCGTCTGCGTGCACGAGCAGTTCATGACCGAGACGGCGAAGTGCGCCGACGTGGTGCTGCCGGCGACCCAGTTCCTGGAGCACGACGACTTCTACCAGGGCGGCGGCCACCAGCACATCATCCTGGGCCCGAAGCTGCTCGACCCGCCGGGCGAGTGCCGCTCCAACCACGAGGTGATCTGCGCGCTCGCCGAGCGCGTCGGGGCCGAGCATCCGGGCTTCGCCATGAGCCCGCGGGAGCTGATCGACTGGACGCTGCAGGCCTCGGGCTGGGGCAGCCTGGAGAACCTGGAGGCTGAGCGCTGGATCGACTGCCAGCCCGATTTCGACACATCGCATTACGTCGACGGCTTCGCCCATCCGGACGGCAAGTTCCGCTTCAAGCCGGACTGGACCAGCGTTCCCATCGCCAACAAGGGCAATCTCGGGCCGCATGGTGCGTTGCCGGAGCTGCCGGACTATTGGGACGTGGTGGAGAAAGCTAACGAGGCGCACCCCTTCCGGCTGGTGACGGCGCCCTCCAAGGGCTACCTCAACTCCAGTTTCAACGAGACCCCCACCTCGCGGGCGAAGGAGGGCACGCCGAAGGCCATGATCCATCCGGACGACCTTGCCGGCCTGGATATCGGCGACGGCGACCGCATCGCCATGGGCAACGAGCGCGGCGAGATCCGGCTGGAGGCGCGCGCCTTCGAGGGCGTGCGCCGCGGCGTTGTGATCGTGGAGTGCATCCCGCCCAATTCGGCCTTCGAAGGGGGCGAGGGCATCAACACGCTGACCGGCGCCGATCAGGTCGCGCCCGTGGGCGGCGCCGCCTTCCACGACAATCACGTCTGGATCAAGGCCGTCTGAGAGCGGCGCCGGGCGCGCGCTGCAACGCGGGAGGTCGCCGATGACCGACAAGATCACCTATCTCAACCCGCCGAGTGCCGGGGCTCCTCTGGGGCTTTATTCTCACGTGGCGCGGGTGCCGGCGGGCGAGCAGGCCTTCATTGCCGGGCAGGTCGCCGGTAGGGCGGCCGCGACGCCCGAGGGCGCGCGCGACTTCGCCGCCCAGTTCCACGAGGTTTTCGAGGCCATCGGCCTGATCCTGGGCGACCTCGGCACCGACTACAATTCGGTCGCCAAGTTCACCACCTATCTGGTCGACGACGATCATATCGAGCCGTTCATAGAGCTGAGGAAGGAGCTGTTTCCCAAGCTCTTTGCCGGCTCGCTCTATCCGCCCAACACGCTGCTGATCGTCGACCGGCTGGCGAAGGAGGAGTTCCTGATCGAGGTCGAGGCGGTGGCCCGGCTGCCCGGTTAACCTTCTCCACACCACAAGCGGAACTATCGCTTCTTTCGCCCGCCTTTGAGCGGAACCTTAAGCTCTCGCCGTCATACTCCCCCGCTTATCGCGCGCGAAATCCGGCCCGATGGCCGCGCAAACGAGGGTGCCCGGGGGCGACCATGAAACTGAAGCACGTGCTCTTCGCACTGTTTGGCTTGATCACGCTTGGACCGCTGGCGGTGCTCTGGGCCTGGCTTGCCTTCAGTCTGATGGGGCAGGAGGTGGCCGATGCGAAGGGCCGTCATCTGCTGCTCGCGCGCAGCCTGGCGGCAAACCTGCAGCACTACCACGGCGACATCTCGTCCGGCTTCGCGCTCATGGCTTCGAACCTCGCGGCCGGGAAGACCGTCGCCATGGCCGACGACATCGTCCAGAAGCTCAAATTCCGGCATATCTGCCTGGCGGATGCCAAGACGGGCCGGGTGCGCCGTCAGATTTCGCCGGCCAGCGCTCTTTGCCCCGCCACGATGCCCGCCGACCGGTTCGCCATGCTCACGTCGCTGGCGAGCGGCGACGGGGTGTGGTTCAGCCCGGTCATGGCCGGCCCCGACGGGGGGCCGCTGCTCTATGTCGTGAAACCCATCGGACGCTGGCTGGCCGTCGGGGCGTTGAAGACCGATTATTTCGTCGCCCTCGGCAAATCCGTGTCGTTCGGGGAGAAGGGGCACGCCGCCATCGTGGACCAGGCCGGCAATCTGCTGGCGCATCCGATGCCGGATTGGGTGGCCGCGCGCAAGAACATCGCCAACATCCCCGCGGTCGCCCGCCTGTTGAAAGGCGAGGCCGGGGCGGAAGCCTTCCATTCGCCGGCCTTGATGGGCGAGATGGTGGCCGGCTTCGCGCCCGTCGCCGGCGCGGGCTGGGGCGTCATGATCCGGCAGCCCATGGCCGAGCTGAGAGCGAGCGCCGACGTGGCGCGCGACTCGATCCTCATCGTCGTCGCCGCGGCCCTGCTCGGGGCGGCGCTGCTCGCGGCCCTGGTCACGCGGCCGTTGGTGCGCCCGCTGAACCGCCTGGTCGCCGCGACCGGAGAGATCGAGAAGGGCAACAGCGCGGCGCGCCTCGAGGTGGTCGAGAGCTGGTACATCCCGCGCGAGCTCAGAGACGCGCAGCGCCGGTTCAACGCCATGGCCCGTTCGGTCGAGGACTACCAGCGCATTCAGGCAGAGCGCCGCGAGCGGGCGGAGCAGGCGAACAAGGACAAGTCCGAGTACCTGGCCAATCTGGGACATGAGCTCAGGACGCCGCTGAACTCGGTGCTCGGCTTCACCAATATGATGCGCAAGGAGCCTTACGGACCGCTCGGCTCCGAGCGCTACCACGAGTTTCTCGAGGATATCGATCACGGCGCGACCCATCTTCTGCACCTGATCAACGATCTCCTCGATCTGACGCGGGTCGAGACCGGCATGCTGTGTCTGGCCGAGGACGATGTCGGCTTGAACGAGACCATCAGGCGCTGC
>JAKSBI010000614.1 GCA_022361215.1 Hyphomicrobiales bacterium
GCAAAGCCGTCACAAGCCGCTTTGTTTTCTGCGGAATTCTGATAGACAAGGCGGCGACCACGCCCCCACTCGCGAAGCCGGCGGGGGATGACGAAGACGCCGGATCCCACCGCCCATGGGTGTCGCACGGAATCGTGGAGAGGCCGAATGACCTCCGACAAACCGCTGGTGATCGTGACCCGCAGATTGCCCGACGTCGTCGAGACGCGGATGCGGGAGCTGTTCGACGCCAAGCTCAACATCGACGACGCGCCCATGAGCCAGACGCAGCTCATCGACGCGGCGAAGACGGCCGACGTGCTGGTGCCGACGGTGACCGACCGCATCGACAAGAGCGTCCTCAGCCAGGCGGGCCCGCAGCTCAAGCTGGTGGCCAATTTCGGCACCGGCGTGGACAACATCGATCTGGAGACGGCCCGCAACCGCGGCATGATCGTGACCAACACGCCGGGGGTGCTGACCGAGGACACCGCCGATATGACCATGGCGCTGATCCTGGCGGTGCCGCGCCGGCTGACGGAGGGGGCCGTGCTCCTGAAGGACGGCGAGACCAAATGGCAGGGCTGGTCGCCGACCTGGATGCTCGGCCACCGCATCTACGGCAAGCGGCTCGGCATCGTCGGCATGGGCCGCATCGGCCAGGCGGTGGCGCGGCGCGCCAAGGCCTTCGGGCTGCAGATCCACTATCACAACCGCCGCCCCGTCGCGCCGGAGATCGAGGAGCAGCTCGAGGCCACCTATTGGGAAAGCCTCGATCAGATGCTGGCGCGCATGGACATCATCTCCATCAACTGCCCGCACACGCCCGCCACCTATCACCTGTTGTCGGCGCGCCGCCTGAAGCTGCTGAAGCCCGCGGCCTATATCGTCAACACCGCGCGCGGCGAGGTCATCGACGAGAACGCGCTGGCGCGCATGATCGAGGCGGGCGACATCGCGGGCGCGGGCCTCGACGTCTTCGAGCACGAGCCGGCGGTGAACCCGAAGCTCGTCTCCAGCGACCGGGTCGTGGTGCTGCCGCATATGAGCTCGGCCACCATCGAGGGCCGCATCGACATGGGCGAGAAGGTCATCATCAACATCAAGACCTTCCTCGACGGCCACTCCCCGCCCGACCGCGTCCACCCTGCGATGCTGTAGGGGACGTAGCCGCGGGCGCTTGCCCCGGTCGCTCGATTCCTCTGCGACGTCATCCACAATAGGGGTCAGACCCCTATCCTATCGCGCGCAGGACGCCCGAAATTCGCGCGCTCGCGGCGTGCGGCGGGATTTATCTTGACTCTGAAAGTCATCAATATTAGTCGAGCGGCAGAACGCAGCTTTCCGGTGTGCCAGTTCGGGTGGGAGCGTACCGGATTGGCCGGAGTTTCAGTCTGCGGTTGTGAGCCCGTTTGCGGTTTCAAGGGCCGGATCGGTCTCCTGCCGCGCCCAATCCAAGGAGTTGAAATGAGACGCAGTTCCCCCCGAAATGCACTCGCCTTCACGCGCATGGCCGTGACGGCGGGCCTCGCCAGCCTTGTCGTGACGCTCGGCCATCCGGCCCTCGCCGACGGCGAGCTCAATCTCTACTCGTCGCGCCATTACGACACGGACGAGAAGCTCTACAGCGAGTTCACCAAGAAGACCGGCATCAAGATCAACCGCATCGAGGACAAGGCCAGCGCCCTGATGAAGCGCATCAAGGCCGAGGGGGCGAACAGCCCCGCGGACGTCCTGCTGACGGTGGACATCGGCCGGTTGTGGGCGGCCGAGCGGGATGGCATGCTGCAGCCGACCAAGTCCGAGGCTCTCAACAAGGCCATCCCGGCTCATCTGCGCGACCCGGACGGACACTGGTTCGGCTTCTCGACCCGCGCCCGCGTCATTTTCTACGACAAGGACAAGGTCAAGAACCCGCCCAAGACCTATCAGGACCTGGCGGATCCCCGTTTCAAGGGCATGGTCTGCACCCGGTCGAGCTCCAACATCTATATGCTGTCGCTGCTCGCCGGCCTGATCGAGCACCTGGGCGAGGACAAGGCCAAGGCCTGGGCCAAGGCGGTCTACGAGAACAGGGCCCGCGATCCCCAGGGCGGCGACACGGACCAGCTACGCGGCATCGCATCCGGCGAGTGCGCGGTGGCGGTCTCCAACACCTACTACTTCGCCCGTGCGCTGAGAAAGGACGTGCGCGACCTGACCGGCAAGACGGACAAGATCGGCATCGTCTTCCCGAACCAGGATACCTTCGGCGCCCATGTGAACATCTCGGGCGGGGGCGTCGTGAAGACCGCGCCCAACGCCAAGAACGCCGTGGCCTTCCTGGAGTATCTCGCCAGCGCGTCGGCGCAGAACTATTTCGCGGCCGGCAACGACGAGTATCCGGTTGTCGCCGGCGCCACCAAGAGCGCCAGCGTCACCAAGCTCGGCGAGTTCAAGGCCGACACCCAGGGCCTGGACAAGCTCGGCGAGAACCAGGCGAAGGCCCAGAAGATCTACAACGAGGTCGGCTACAAGTAGCGCCCTTGCGCGGGTCGGGGACGGCGAACCCGCCGTCCCCGGTCGCGTGGTTTTTGCCGGTCGCCCCGGGCTTTTGCCTGGCGGCGGCCTTTTCCCATTCAACGACCGCCTCATGCTGAGCGCTTGACACAGACGACTTCCATCGACCGGGCGGACGCCCCCGCCCCGGCGCGGGCCGTCGAGCCCCGGCGGGCCGGGGTCGACTGGCTCGGGCCCCTGGCCCTTGCGATTGCGCTCGTCCTGATCGCGCCGGTGGCCTGGATCGCGGTCTCCGTCTTCGCCGAGGACCAGGGCACGCTGGCCCATCTGGCCGAGACCGTCCTGCCGCGCTATGTGGGCAATACGCTGGCGCTGGTGCTGGGGGTCGGCTCCGGCGTCCTGATCGTCGGCACGTCGACCGCCTGGCTCGTCACCATGTGCGAGTTCCCGGGCCGCCGCATCTTCGAGTGGGCGCTGATCGTGCCGCTGGCCATCCCCGCCTACATCATCGCCTACGCCTACACCGACCTGCTGTCCCATCCGGGACTGGTGCAGTCCACCCTGCGCGACCTGACGGGCTGGGGGCCGCGCGACTACTGGTTCCCGAACATCCGGTCTCTCGGCGGCGCGACGGTCATGTTCGTCTTCGTGCTCTACCCTTATGTCTATCTGCTCGCCCGCAGCGCGTTTCTGGAGCAGTCGACCTGCTATGCGGAGGTCAGCCGCACGCTCGGGCGCACGGCGTTTCAAGGGTTCCGCCAGATCTCGCTGCCGCTCGCCCGCCCGGCGATCGCCGGCGGCGTCGCCCTCGCCCTGATGGAGACCCTGGCGGATTTCGGCACGGTGGCGCATTTCGGCGTCGACACCTTCACCACGGGCATCTACCGGGCGTGGCTCTCCATGGACGACCTGGTCGCCGCCGGCCAGCTCGCCACCATGCTGCTCGCCGTGGTCCTGACCGTGGTGGTGGTCGAGCGCGCGGAGCGGCGGCGGGCGCGGTTCCACAACAGCCGGCGCGTGCGCGACCTGTTCCGGTATCGCCTCTCGGGTGCGCGGGCCTGGCTCGCGACCCTGGCCTGTCTCGCGCCGGTGCTGCTCGGCTTCATCCTGCCCGTCGCCATCCTGCTCAACCTCAGCTATGTGGACGGACACGACCTGTTTACGGAGCGCTACGCCGTCCTGATCGGCAACTCGCTGACCCTGGGCCTGCTCGCCGCGCTCGCCGCCGTCGCGCCGGCGCTGGTTCTGGCCTATGCCGCGCGCATCAGCCCGGGGCCGCTCAGCCGCGCCGCCGGCCGTCTCGCCAATCTCGGATACGCGGTGCCCGGGTCGGTCATCGCGATCGGCATATTGATGCCGCTGGCGACCTTCGACAACGCCGTGAGCGCCTTCATGCAGGCGACGTTCGGCATCTCGACCGGCCTGCTGCTCACGGGCTCGGTGGCGGCGCTGGTGTTCGCCTATGTGGTGCGCTTCATGGCGGTGGCGCTGACCACGGTCGAGGCCAGCCTGGGCAAGATCCCTGAGAGCCTGGATGCGGCCGCCCGCACCCTGGGCGCCAGCCCGTTCGGCACCTTGCGCCGGATCCATGTGCCGCTCCTGTCGGGCGGGCTGATGACGGCGGGACTGCTGGTCTTCGTCGACGTCATGAAGGAGCTGCCGGCAAC
>JAKSBI010000626.1 GCA_022361215.1 Hyphomicrobiales bacterium
CGCGCCAGGATCTGGGATCGTACGGCCGTGCGCCGGGCCTGGCGGCTCAGCCAGTGGCTGACGCTGCGCACGCGCGGCCCGACGGTCGTGCGCGTCGACGTGGCGGCCTGGCGCAGCGACGTGCGGCCGAGCTGGATCGCGCGTCCGCTCCGGCGCTGCAGGCGAACGACCGCGCCGGCCGCCGCCTTGCGCGCGCCGGCGGCCGCGTCTCGCGCCCCCGCCATGGCCTCCCGGGCACCTGCAACCGCCTTGCGCGCGCTGGCGTCCGCCTTGGCACCGATGGCATCGGCTTTCGCGCCGATGGCCGCCGGCTTCATCGCAGGCGTGCCGGGGACCTTGTTCCGGTCCGTCACGTCGGTCATGGAACGAGCCCTCCGCGGAGAAAGAAGCCACGGAGCGGGGTCCGACGCAACCTTGCGCGTAAAAAAGCTGAGGCCGCAACGCACTTGCAGCCGCCGGATGCAGTCCCCCTGCATCCTGGTCCGGGGCGACTCGCGCGGAAATGTGCTATTTTCTGATTCGCACGTGACAGCCGGCACAGTCTGGCGTCGACGGATCTGTCGCGGCACCGACGGACACATGGGGCTGTGGACATGGTGCAGGCAGAGAATGATGGGGGCACCATCAGAACGCGACTGGTGACGCTGCTGCCGCGGCTGCGCCGCTTCGCCGCCGTGCTGGCTGGCGACCGGCAGGGGGGCGACGAGCTTTTGCGCGCCGCCTGCAAGATCATGCTGGACGAGGGGCATCGCTACCAGCGCGGCACGCCCTTCGCGCGCTGGGCGTTCTCCGAGATCTATGCGGTCTGGCTGGCGCGCCTCAGGGCGCACCGCCAGCCGATCGCGCAGGTGCGGGCCGACGAAGGGCTGTTCGCCGGCGCCCCGCCGGACGGCGCGACCGACGCGCCGCCGCCGCCCGTGGCCGGCTTTCTCGCCAGCCTGCCGCCGCAGCAACGCAGCGTCATCCTGCTGGTCTACGGCGAAGGCCTCTCCTACGAGGATGCCGCCAAGGTGCTGGACACCCCGACAGAGACGGTGGCCGCCCGGGTCAGCCGGGCGCTGGCCGCGCTGATCGACCGCCTCGGCCCCCTCGACGGCCGAGGACGGGCGGGCGCCACCGTCGAACCCTTCGATCCCGAACCGAAACAGGCGAACGCATGACGGAATTGAGCGACGAGCTGCTGGTGGCCTATGTGGACGGCCAGCTGGCAAGGGATCAGTCCGAGGCCATCGAGCGCGTGCTGAACAGCGACTCGGTCGCGGCGCGGCGCGTCGAGGCCCTGAAGGACGCCCACCGTCAGCTCGAGGCGGCGTTCGAAGCCATGCTGGCGGGCCAGCTCGCCGAGATCGAGCAGGTGCCGGACGCGGCCGGAACCGCCGACTGGAAGCCGGCTGCCTCGCCGCCCGAGGCCAACGAGGCCAGTTGGTTCGGCGTCGTGCCTGCGGTCTGCGCGGCCATCGCGGCGCTGCTGATCGGCGCCGGCGGCGGCT
Source organism: Hyphomicrobiales bacterium (assembly GCA_022361215.1). GTDB lineage: Bacteria > Pseudomonadota > Alphaproteobacteria > Rhizobiales > Methyloligellaceae > JAKSBI01. The sequence goes on from JAKSBI010000626.1 coordinate 1,491, forward strand.
GGGTCCTGCACGATCGCCTGACCCGCGCCGAGGTCGCGCCGGTCGTGGCGGCAGCGCCACCGGCCCCGACCTGGCGCGACGACGTGGCCCGCGCGCACGGCCTCTTCTCCCGCGCCAGCCTGGAGGTCGGCCTGGAGAGCCAGGGCAATCTCGATCTGGTGCGCTTTCAGCTCGCCACCAGCATCGGTCCCTCCCTGGTGCTGCCCGACCTGAGGGAGCAGGGCCTGACCTTCAAGCGCGCCCAGGTTCTGCAGCGCGGCGGCGAGCCCTTCGCGCAGATCGCCTATCTGCCGCGCAACGGCCCGCCGGTCGCGCTCTATGTCAGGTCCGGCGAGACCGTCGCCCAGGACGCCGCGGCCGTCGCGCCCGGCGACGTCCGCGCGGCCACCTTCAGCGCC
>JAKSBI010000648.1 GCA_022361215.1 Hyphomicrobiales bacterium
CTACGAGGAGAAGCGGCGCTTCCACATCGTCGTCGACGTGGAGGACATGCTGAAGGGCTATGACCGGGTGGTCGAGCTGGCGGCCTCGCCCCAACACGTCGTTCCGGGCCACGACCCGGACGTTATGCGGCGCTATCCGGCGGTCAGCGACGCGCTCGACGGCATTGCCGTGCGCCTCGACGTGGAGCCCGTCGCCTGACGATGCCTGCGCGCGTCGCGTCTCAGCGCCGCTGGCCGGATCCGGTGCCGATGCCGGCGGGGCCCCAGATGAACCAGCCCGAGCGCCGGCACTGGCGGTAGCGCGCGTTGCAGTCCCGGCGGCAGCTCGGCGCATCGCCGCGCCGCTCCAGGCAGAAGGCCCGGCAGGTCTTGCGCGCCTCGGCGCAGCGGTTCTCGGCTGTGGCCGGACGGGCGCCGGCCGCCGCAAGCGCGCCGAGCGCCAGCAGCCCAAGTGCCGCGTAAAGCCGCCAAGACATCGAGGCTGGTCCTCCAGTTCCGTTCGCCGTTTCAATCAAGCGCGCAAAGAGGGCGGACATTATGGCGCTCCGGGAGCGCTTGTGTCCGGCGGCGGAACGGGTCAGAACGGGGAGGGGTGCCGTTAGCGCGGAGACGTTACATGACCGGACCGGCGAAAGTCGTTGTCCTCTCCCTGGCCGCAGCGCTGTCGGCGGGCCTCGCCGCCGACGCGGCGCATGGGGGCCCGCGCGGCCTGAAATGCAAGGGGCCCTATCAGCAGATCAGGGGCCATGGCGAGATCGCCACGCCCTATTGCGAGGACAATTATCTGGCCGAGGTGGCGCGCGAGTACGGCATGCGGGTCTCCAACCGCGCCGTGCGCGAGAACCCGAACCTGAAGACCGAGGTGTGCATTCTGGTCGGCCACGACATCCGCGTGTCGCACATCTGCATCGGCCACATGCCGGAAGACAGGATGCGGCGGGACTGACCGCTCACCGCTGCTGCCGTAAGGTAGGTAAGATAAGACCTGCTGCGGGCCGTCCGAAGACGACCGCGCAGCAGGGGTGTTGCCTCTCAAAGGCGTGATTCGAGCTGACCGGTCCGCACATGCCGGCTCGCCCCCCGTTTCCCCTGCCGCAAATCAACTCTTGATGGCGACGTTCCCACTGACCGGAAAGATCTCGCTCAAGGGCTTCA
>JAKSBI010000271.1 GCA_022361215.1 Hyphomicrobiales bacterium
CGAAGCGGTCACCGGCAACAAGATCTCCGTCGGCCCGCCCTTCTTCAACGCCACCTTCGTGCCCCTGATGATACCGCTGCTCCTGGCCATGCCTTTCGGGCCGTTCCTGGCCTGGAAGCGCGGCGACATCCTGGGCGCCTCGCAGCGGCTGATGTTCGCAGCCGGTCTCGCCTTGCTGGCGATCGTCGCGACCTTCGCGATCTACATCCGGGGCCCGTGGCTGGCGCCGCTCTGCCTGGGCGTTGGCGTCTGGGTGATCGTCGGCGCGTTCTCCGAGATCAGCTATCGCGTGAAGATGTTCCGGGCGCCGTGGGACGAGGTCTGGCGGCGCTTGAAGAACCTGCCGCGGGCAGCCTACGGCACCGCGGTCGCCCATATCGGCGTCGGCGTCATGGTCATCGGCATCGTCGGCACCACCGCCTGGCAGAGCGAGAAGATCATCGCCATGAAGCCCGGCGAGAGCGCCGAGATCGCCGGCTACACGCTCACCTTCGGCGGCGTGGCGCCGCGCCAGGGCCCGAACTATCACGAGCAGGTCGGCGTCTTCACCGTCACCCGCGACGGCGCCGAGGTGGACCGGCTGACGCCCTCCAAGCGCCAGTACATCGCGCCCAAGCAGGCCACGTCGGAGGCCGGCATTCACGCCGCCTGGACCGGCGACCTCTACGCCATCCTGGGCGACCCCCTGAAGGAGGGCGCCTATTCGATCCGGCTCTATTTCAACCCGCTGGTGCGGCTGATCTGGATCGGCACGGTGATCATGTTCGTGGGCGGCGGCATCTCGCTCTCCGACCGCAGGCTCCGGGTCGGCGCACCGAAGCGCGCCAAGGCAGCCCGCGGGCCGGCTCCGGTCGCGGCAGAGTAGGGGCGATGCTGGCACGTCTGGCCTTGCTCCTGGCCCTGCTGCTGCCACCGTTCGCGGTCGAGCGGCCCGCCTGGGCCGTGGAGCCGGACGAGGTGCTCTCCGATCCCAAGCTCGAGGCTCGCGCCCGCGAGATCTCCCTCGAGCTGCGTTGCCTGGTCTGCCAGAACCAGTCGATCGACGATTCCAACGCCCCGCTCGCCCGGGACCTGCGCGTGCTCGTGCGCGAGCGCCTGCAGGCCGGCGACAGCGACAAGGCCGTGATCGACTTCGTGGTGGACAAGTATGGCGAGTTCGTCCTGCTCAGGCCGCGCTTCGCGCTGCACACCCTGGTGCTCTGGCTCAGCGCGCCCGTGCTCCTGATCCTGGCGGTCTTCGTCATGATCCGCGCCTATCGGCGCCGGCTGTCCCATGAGAAGGCAACGCCGGCGGGGGAGCTGTCGGATGACGAGAGGCGCCGGGTCGCGGCGTTGCTGGACCAGGAGTAGCGTGCAGGGCGCGCGCCTGTAACATCCGCGGGCGCCGAAGACTCTCTCTCGGAGCCTCCGCCGTCGGAGTGTACCCTGTCCCACCCTTCGCGCCGGCGGCCCGTGCGGCCGGCGTTGGCCGTCGACAGCCGCAAGGAGCCCGCCGATGCCGAAATCCTCCGAGAGACTGACCTTCCCCGGCGCGCAGGGGGCGGAGCTCGCCGCCCGCCTCGATCTGCCCGCCGGGCCGCCCCGCGCCTACGCGCTCTTCGCCCATTGCTTCACCTGCTCGAAGGACATCTTCGCCGCCTCGCGCATCGCCAACGAGCTCACCGGCCACGGCTTCGCGGTGCTGCGCTTCGACTTCACCGGACTCGGCGCCAGCGAGGGTGAGTTCGCCAACACCAACTTCTCCTCCAATGTGGGCGATCTCCTGAAGGCGGTGGACTATCTGCGCGCGCACCACGCGGCGCCCGAGATCCTGATCGGCCACAGCCTCGGCGGCGCGGCAGTGCTGGCCGCGGCACCCGACGTGCCGGAGGCCAAGGCCGTTGCCACCATCGGCGCGCCGGCCGATGCCGAGCACGTGGTCGAGAACTTCCACGCCAAGCTCGACGAGATCGAGAGCGAGGGCGTGGCCGAGGTCGAGCTGGCCGGCCGCACCTTCACCATCAAGAAGCAGTTCGTCGACGACCTCAGGGCGCAGACCGTGAAGGACCGCATCGCTGGCCTGCGCAAGGCGCTGCTCGTGTTCCATGCGCCCGGCGACAACACCGTCGGCATCTCCAACGCGGCCGCGATCTTCGACGCCGCCAGGCACCCCAAGAGCTTCGTTTCCCTCGACGACGCGGACCATCTGGTCAGCCGGCGCGAGGACGCGGCCTATATCGCGGAGGTGCTGAGCGGCTGGGCCTCGCGCTACATCTCCATGCCGGCGACCAAGCCGCCGCTGCGCTTCCCGGGCAAGCGGGGCGTCGTGAGCGTCGCCGAGACCGGCGCCGGCAAGTTCCAGCAGGAGGTGGTCTCCGAAAGCCACCGCCTGCTCGCCGACGAGCCCGTCGACTATGGTGGCTTCGACTCCGGGCCGTCCCCTTACGACTATCTCAACATCGCGCTCGGCGCCTGCACCGCCATGACCATGCGCCTCTACGCCGACCGCAAGAAGCTGCCGCTGGAGCGCGTCAAGGTCGACGTCACCCACGCCAAGGTGCACGCCGAGGACTGCGCCGAGTGCGAGGGCAGGGACGGCCGCGTCGACCGCTTCGAGCGCACCCTGGAGATCGTCGGCGACCTGGATCCCGAGCAGCGCCGAAAGCTCGTCGAGATCGCCGACAAATGCCCCGTGCACCGCACGCTGGAGGCAAGCTCCGTGGTGGCCACCAAGGTGGCCGAGCCGGCGGAGGCCTGAGGCCGCCGCTGGCGCCTGAGACCGGCGCGCCTGCGCAATTGCTCTATTGCGGCGTTGCGGCTCCGGGTGCAAAGTCTGGTCCCGCAAGCCCCGCCCGTAGCTCAATTGGATAGAGCATCGGACTTCGAATCCGAAGGTTGCACGTTCGAGTCGTGCCGGGCGGGCCAATGGTTTCAGGGGGATGTGGTGGAGGTACGCCGTGGATGACAAGGTCGCAATCGACTACGACCCGAGGACCTTTCAAGGTCTCACTTTCCACGACGTCGTGCCGGCGCTCAGGGAGGGCACGGAGACGCCGCGCGCTTATCTGGAGCGCTGCCTGGAGACCATCGAGGCGCGGGAGCCGCAGGTCCGGGCCTTCGCCGCGCTGAACCCGGAGGGCGCGCGCGAGGCCGCGGACGCGAGCGGCGAGCGCTGGAAGCGGAACCGGCCGCTCTCGCCCATCGACGGCATGCCCATCGGCATCAAGGACCTGCTGGAGACCAGGGACATGCCGACGGAGATGGGCTGCGCGGCGCTCGAGGGCAGTTTCCCCAAGCGCGACAACGCCGCCGTCTGGGCGCTGCGCCAGGCGGGCGCGGTGATCGTCGGCAAGACCACGACGGCGGAGCTCGGCGGCCAGCACCCGAGTGCGACGACCAACCCCTTCGATCCGCGGCGCACGCCGGGCGGCTCGTCCTCCGGCTCGGCCGCGGCGGTGGCGGCCCGCATGCTGCCCGCGGCCATCGGCTCGCAGGTGGGCGGCTCGATCATCCGCCCGTCGGGCTTCTGCGGCAACGTCTCGCTGAAGCCGACCCAGGGCGGCCTCAACCGGGGCGAGCGCCAGGCCACCAGCATGAGCACGCACGGGCCGCATGCCGCCTCCATCGAGGACATGTGGCAGGTCGCCATCGAGATCGCGCGCCGCGCCGGCGGCGATCCCGGCTGGCCGGGCCTCCAGGGTCCGGCGACGCCGCCCGCGCCGGCGAGGCCCGAGCGCCTGATCGTACTGGAGACGGCTGGCTGGGCCGTCCTCGACGAGGGCAGCCGCGTGGCCTTCGAGACCGTTTGCGGCCGGCTCTCCGACACCGGTGTCGAGCTGCTGCGCCGCGGCAGCCACGGTCTGGTCGAGGAACTGGAGCGCGTCATTGCCGATGCGGCCGGCATCTGTTCCGCCATCACGAGCTGGGAGAACCGCTGGGTGCTGCGCAACCTGATCGACCAGTATCCCGACGGTGTCAGCGAGCGCTCGAAGGCCATGGTGGCCCGCGCCGAGGCTATGACCGTCGACGACTATCGTTTGGTTCTCCTGAAGCGGGAGCAGGCGCAGGCGGCCCATCGCCGGCTGGCCGCCGTGGCGGACGCCGTCGTCACCCTTTCATGCCCCGGCCCGGCCCCGTTCTGGCCCGGCGACGTTCCGGGCGAGCCGCTGGCGTCGCACCCGACGGGCAACGCCATCTTCAACTATCCGAGCTCGATGCTGTTCGCGCCCGCGGTCTCGGTGCCGCTCATGAGCGTCGGCGGCCTGCCCGTCGGCGTGCAGGTCATGGGGCAGCCGCACGCCGACGCGCGCGTCACGGCACTCGCCCGCTGGATGAGCGCGAGCATCGCGCCGGCCGTCGAGGGCTAGAGGCCGTTCCAAGGGCGGGGCGGCCGGTCCGCTCCGCCTGTGGGTCCAGCCGGACTATTGGATGCCGAGGATCTTCTTCGCCTCGGCGAGCGTCTTCACCGACGAGGCATGATCGCCCGCATTGTGCTGGGCCTCGCCGGTCTTGCGAAGCTCCGTCACCTTGGCCTTGTCCGCCTCGCTCAGCTTGGCGGTCGGCAGCGCCGCGTCGATCGCCGCCATGTCTTTCGGACAGCTGAAGGCGAGGGCCGGCGTCGCGAACCCGGCAATAAGAGCGCCAATCATCAGAGACTTTTTCATGGTCGAAGCTCTCCTGTTCAGCGGCAGAAACCTGCCGGTTCCTTTAAGCTATAGGCCAATACTGGTCTTTTTGGGGAGTCAGGTGGTGCCGTCGTCCCTGCGGCATCGGCTTCTCTGTTCGTGCGCCATCCGCCTGCGTAGAATGTGATCCTAAGAAAAAAAGCTTGGGGAGGAGACATTGACCGCAGGATCGCCATTTTCGAGACGCGACATGCTCAAGGCAGGCGCCGCGGCCGGCGCGGTTGCGGCCGGCGGCCTGCTCGGGCCGGCCCCGCTGCAGGCCGCGGCCAAGATGAAGGGCGGGCAGGTTCCGGGCTACTACCGGTTCATGCTCGGCGACTTCGAGGTTACCGTGCTGAGCGACGGCGCCTATACTCTGCCGACGAGCCTGCTCGGCACCAACGTGCCCCGCGAGACGGTGACGGCCTATCTGAAGGCCAACCTGCTCGACACCGAAGAGCGCGTCTCCCATGTGAACATCCCGCTGATCAACACCGGCAAGGAGCTGGTGCTGGTCGATGTCGGGGGCGGCGAGAACTGGATGCCGACGGCGGGTAAGCTCGCCGACAATATGCGCGCCTCGGGCTATGAGCCCGAGCAGGTCGACACGGTCGTCCTGACCCATGGCCACCCGGACCATCTCTGGGGCCTGATCGACGAGTTCGAGGAGGCGCCGCGCTTCCCCAACGCCGACTACGTCATCGCCGCCAATGAGTGGGACTTCTGGACCACAGACAAGGCCATGACGACGCTGCCCGAGATGTTTCAGGGCTTCGCCATCGGCGCCAGGAAGCACCTGCCGCCGGTCGCCGAGAAGACCCGACGCATCGAGCCGGGCGGAGAGATCGTGCCCGGTATCATGACCGTCGATACGCCCGGCCATACCTTCGGGCACATGTCGCTGGCCGTCACCTCGAAGGGCGAGACCCTGCTGGTCACGTCGGACGCGGTGACCCACCCGTACATCTCCTTCGAGCATCCGGGCTGGTGGCCGCGCACCGACCTCGACAGCGCCATGGCGGAGAAATCGCGGCGCAAGCTGCTCGACATGGCCGCGACCGACGGGCATCTGGCGCTGGTCTATCACGTCTCGTTCCCCGGCCTCGGCCGCGTCGCGCCCAAGGGCGCCGCTTACCGCTGGGTGCCGGAGACGTGGCAGTGGGAGCTGTGACCGGCAGGAACGGTCGCATGGCCCCCGCGTAGGATCGTCGCTCCGCGGTCTCCGGCGCCACGGCGTGGGTTTCGCCGCCGCCGGGTGATCCAAATGCCGTCCCTTCCGCGTAACAGCCAGCATCGGGCACCGATGATTCGGTCCGATCCGACCATTCACAAACAGGGATTAGGGATTATGAAACTGACCAAGGGGCTTGGTGCGGCGTTGGTCGCCCTTATGCTTACCGCCGGCTCGGCTCAGGCCGCCAACATCGTCCAGACCGCGGCCAAGGCCGGCAAGTTCAACACGTTGATCGCGGCCGCCAAGGCGGCCGGGCTTGCGGGCGCTCTGAGCCACAAGGCTCCGCTGACCGTCTTCGCGCCCACCGACGCGGCCTTCGACCGGCTGCCGGCCGGCACCGTCGAGAACCTGCTGAAGCCGGAGAACAGGGACAAGCTCGCCGCGATCCTGGCCTATCACGTGGTCCCGAAGCGGATCACCTCGAAGCAGATCCCGCGTGGGCGCACCGACGTGACGTCGCTGAACGGCAAGGCCCGCGCCTTGCGGGTTCGCAAGAACAACAACCGCGTGCGCGTGAACAGGGCGCGCGTGGTGTCCGCCGATATCCATGCCAGCAACGGTGTCATCCACGTCATCGACCGTGTGCTGATTCCGCGCGGCCAATAGCGTTTTTCGCGGCGGGAGGCCGGCCGAACGGCCTCCCAACCGCCGCACACCAGCTTGCCGGCGGAAGCGTAGGCAACGAACAGCAAGCCGTTTCCACTCCGCTTCCCTGAACAGCGAGCCGGCAACGGAAGGGGCGGTCTCTGCGCCGCCCCTTCCAACCCGTCCCCGGACATAATCGCATCGAGCCACCCGCAGCCGCCTCCGGGCGCGCGGCGTCGACGGTCGGAAAGCTGTGGGCATTCGATCCCAGCAGGCCGTGGGCCGGGCGAGAGCCGAGTTTCCCTATCCAGGCCCGGCCGTTAGCGTGATAAGCAGACGCTCTGGGACGCCGGTCAACGGCGCAATGCAGGCCGCGCGCGGGCCTGCCGCTAGCGAGAGGAAGCGAACGTGTCCACCAAGCCAAACGTGCTGTTCATCACGGTCGACCATTGGGCCGCCGAGCTGCTCGGCGTCGCGGGTCATCCCGCGATCTCGACGCCGGGCCTGAACGAGCTCGCCCATTGCGGCGTGCGCTACACCAACGCCTATTCGGAATGCCCGGTCTGCATCCCGGCGCGGCGCAGCATCATGACCGGCATGAGCCCGCGCGGCCACGGCGACCGCAACTTCCAGGAAACCCTGCCCATGCCCGCCGGCGTCACGACCCTGGCCCAGGCGTTCCGCAACGGCGGCTATCAGGCCTATGGCGTCGGCAAGCTGCATGTCTATCCGCAGCGCGACCGCATCGGCTTCGACGACGTCATCCTCGAGGAGGAGGGGCGCACCCAGTACGGCGTGATGGACGACTACGACATCTATCTGGGGGATGTCGGCTATGCCGGGCGCCAGCACGACCACGGCATGAGCAACAACCAGTACTACTACCGCGCCTGGCACCTGCCCGAGGAGCATCACGCCACCAACTGGGCGACGCGCATGATGGCCCGCACCATCAAGCGCCGCGACCCGACGTGCCCGGCCTTCTGGTATCTGAGCTACCGCCACCCGCACCCGCCGCTGGTGCCATTGCAGGCCTATATCGACCTCTACCGGGACGTCGAGATCGATGCGCCCTATGTGGGCGACTGGGTGTCCGATCCGGAGGGACGGGCCTACGAGATCGCGGCCATGTGCAGCCGCATCGCGCGCTATTCGCCGGACGAGGTGCGGGCGGCGCGCATGGCGCTCTATGCCATGTGCACCCATATCGACCACCAGATCCGCTCGCTGGTGGGCACGCTCCGGGTCGAGGGGCTGCTCGACGACACCGTCATCTGCTTCACCGCCGATCATGGCGACATGCTCGGCAACCACGACATGCTGGCCAAGCGTGTCTTCTACGAGGCCTCGGCCAACGTGCCGCTGATCCTGGTCGGGACGAAGGACGGCGGGCGCGTGCCCGTGGGCGAGACCGACGACCGCGTGGTCGGCCTGCAGGACATCATGCCGACCCTGCTCGATCTCTGCGGGCTGGAGGTCCCGGAGACGGTCGAAGGCCAGTCGATGCTGGGCGAGGCGCGCCGCTCCTGGCTCTTCGGCGATAGCGGCGAGGGCGATCATTCGAGCCGCATGATCCATGACGGCCGGCACAAGCTGATCTACTACCCGGTCGGCAACCACACCCAGCTCTTCGACCTCGACGAAGACCCGAAGGAGCTGCGCGACGTCGCCGCCGAGCCGGCCTATACGGAAGTCCGCGACCGGCTCACGGAGATCCTGATCGGCCAGCTTTACGGCGAGGACCTGGACTGGGTCGAGGACGGCCGTCTCGTCGGCCGGCCCAACAAGCCCTACGTGGTCGGCCCGAACCGCAGCATGTCGAGCATGCGCGGCGACGGCTGGCCGCCCGCGCCAAAGGTCGACATCGTGCAGATCGAGTGGCACACGGAGGCCAAGGACGCGGGTGCGCCTGGCGACTGACGGTCAGCCGGCCTCACGGGGCGGGTCGTAGGCCAGCCGGAACCCCACATGGCCTGCGGAGGAGTCCGGGCTGCGCCCCGTGCGCGCCGCGATCCGGTACCGGTAGCAGTAGCTCAGGTGGCAGAGATAGGACCCGCCCTTGACGACCTTCTCCGCCTCCGCCCGGGCCGCATCGTTGCGGGCCCGGGCCGCCTTCGCCACCGAGCGCACCCGGAAGGCGTCGGCGCACCACTCCCAGGCGTTGCCCGACATGTTGTGCAGGCCGAAGGGATTGGGGGCGAAGGCGTCCACCGGCGCCGTTCCGAAATAGCCGTCGGCCTCGGTGTTGTGGTCCGGGAACCGGCCCTGCCAGATATTGCAGTAGGGCGTCTCGTCGGTGGGCTCGTCGTCGCCCCAGGGGTAGCGCACGTCCCGCGCCCCGCCGCGCGCCGCATGCTCCCACTCCGCCTCCGTCGGAAGCCGGCCGCCGGCCCACTCGGCGAATGCGACGGCGTCGTTCCACGAGACATGGATAACCGGATGGTCGAGGCGGTCGTCGATCCCGGACGCGGGGCCTTCCGGGTGTCGCCAGTGGGCCCCCTCCATCTGCACCCACCAGGGCACGTCGGCCACCACCTGCGCACCGGCCGAAACCTCGTCCAACAGGCCCTTGAAGACGTAGGACCAGCCGAAGCGCTCGGCGTCCGTGCGATACCCCGTCGCCGCC
>JAKSBI010000484.1 GCA_022361215.1 Hyphomicrobiales bacterium
GATACTGCCCCTGATCAACGTCGTGTTTCTGCTGTTGATCTTTTTCATGCTGGCGGGCCGGCTCAGCGCCGGCGATCCGTTCCGCGTCGATCCGCCGGCCTCTGTCAGCGCCGATCCGGCGGAGCAGCGCGACTTGGTCGTGCTCGTTGGTGCCGACGGCCGTCTCGCCCTGGACGGTGAGGTTGTCGAGCAATCCGCCCTGTCGGCGCGGTTGAAGCAGCGCCTTGGGGATGGCGGCAATGGCCTTGTACGCGTTAAGGCCGACGCGGCCGTCGAGGCGCTGCAAGTCGTCGAGGTTATGGAAGTGCTGCGCGACGCCGGCGTCGAGCGGCTTAAGCTCTTGACCGTGCCGGAGACCCGGTAGTGCATTTGTCCGGTCGTCATTGGGCGATAGCGCTGGCGCTTGCCGTCAGCGCCCATGGCGGCGTGGCCTACGCCCTTTTGGTCCGCCCGGATCCGCCGGGCGCCGTCGGCTTGGGCACCACCGGCATCGAAGTCTCGCTCGGCATGGCCGGCGGCGCGCCGGGGGCAACGCCGGTCGAAGCGGTGGAAGAAGCCGAAGAGGTCGCCGAGCCGACGCCGCAGGCGGAGACGCCGCCCCAGGCGACCGCCGAAACCGTCGTCGAACCGGTCGAGGCCGAACCCCTGATCGAACCCGCCGTCCAGGAGGTCGTCGCGACGCCTGTCCAAACGGCGCGGGTTCCCGATGCCTTGAATCTGCAGGAATTGGAGCCGGAGCCGGAACCCCTTCCCGCAGTCGAGGAGTTGCCGGAGCCTGTGGAAACGCCGCCGGTGATCGAGCCCGAGCCTGAACCCGAACCGGAGGTTCTGGAGGCCAAGACGCCGGTGGCCCCTCCTAAGCCTCGGCCCGAAAAGCCGGTCGAGCAGGTCGTTGAGGCGCCGCAGCCGGAGCCGGCCCCTACCCCCGCGCCGGAACCTGTGGATGCGGAGCCGCTGGAATTCCTCGACGAACTCAAGACCGCACTTGCGCGGCCCAGCGCCCCGGGTTCGGACGGCCGGTCTGGCACCCAGGACTCGACCGAAGCCGGCAGCGGCCATAGCACCGCCGGCGGCGGATTGCCCGGCGCCGCCGCCGATTATGTAACCCTGCTTCAGGCCTGGCTGGAAAAGCACAAGACCTATCCGCGCCGTGCCCGTACCCGACGTCAGGAAGGCGTCGTAAAGCTGTACTTCGTGATCGACCGGAACGGCCAGGTCCTGGAGCACCGTA
>JAKSBI010000815.1 GCA_022361215.1 Hyphomicrobiales bacterium
GAAGACGTGGTCCGGCGTCGCCTCCGCCACCGTCCAGTCGCCGCGCTTGAGCTCGCGCTCGAGCTGGCCGGCGGCCCAGCCGGCATAGCCGAGCGCGAAGAGAAGGCGCTTCGGCCCCTCGCCGGAGGCGTAGGCGCTCAGAACCTCGATATCCACCGTGAAGGAGATCGCGCCGTCGACCTTGCGCGAGCGGGGCGCCGCATAGTCGCCGCTGTGCAGGATGAAAGCCGCCTTGGGGCTGACCGGTCCGCCGAAATGCAGATTGACGTCGCCCTTGGCGCCCTTGGGGTCGAGGCCATAGCCGCGCATCAGATTGGCCACCGATCCGCGACCGTAGACCTTGTTGACGATCAGCCCGAGCGCGCCCTTGGCGTCGTGATCGACCATGTAGACCACGCTCCGGCTGAACCTGGGGTCGCGCATCTTCGGGGATGCGACGAGCAGCCTGCCCTTGAGCGTGGCCGTCTCGGCCGCCGGCCGGCTTTCAGCGCCGACGCCCGGCGGCAGACCCGCAACGAAGAGCGCCAGAACCAGAACGGGAACGACAGACCGCAACATCCGCATCGCACGCATGACCTCCGGGACAGCCAGGCGATCATACACCGAGCCCCGCGAAGAATCCCCGTCGTTCATCTCCCGGATGCGAGAAGCGACGCGGCGACGCTGCCGGCCGCCTGCACATAGGACGGATCGCGGTGCACCAGCATCACGGACACCGCGCCGTCGAGCAGCACCACGATCTGGCGCGCCAGCAGCGGCGCGTCCGCGAAGCCCTCGCCCGCGATCACCTGCGCGAGCCAGGCCTCGAACTTCTTCTTGTGGGCAGCACCCGCCTTCAGCGCCGGGTGCCCCGGCGTGCTCGCCAGCTCCGCCGCCGTGCGCAGGAAGCCGCAGCCCTTCCATTTGGGATGCTGGGCCGACTGGGCGACCTTGGCGAACATCGCCTCGATCTTCGCGGCCAGCGGCCCCTCGGTCTCGTCGAGCCAGCGCGCGAAGAGCGCGAGCGTCGGCTGGTCCCGCGCCTCCAGCGCGGCCGTGATCAGGTCGTCCTTGCTCTCGAAGTGATAGTAGAGCGTGCGCTTGGTGACGCCGGCCTTCTCGGCCACCGCGTCGACGCTGACGCTGCGGATGCCTTCGCCGTAGAACAGCGCGATGGCGGCGGCGACGATGCGCTCTCTGGTGTCTTCGGCGTTTCGGGGCATGGGCATATGTATACCGTCTAGTGAGTATACACAATCGGCGTTTTCGGCCAGCGTCCCGCCCCCCGAACGACACCAGCAATCGAGGTGAGATGCATGTCCGAAACCGTGCTTTGCGAGATCCGCGACCGGGTCGCCCTGATGACGCTGAACCGGCCGAGCAAGCTGAACGCCCTGAACTACGAGTTGATCGACCGCCTGATGGCGCATCTGGACGCGATCGAGCGCGACGACGCCGTGCGCGCCGTGATCCTGACCGGCGCCGGCGAGCGCGCCTTCAGCGCCGGCGCCGACATCGCCGGCTTCGCGCCGAGCGTGCGCCAGGGTCAGGCAGCCGCACTGCGTGATTTCGTGCGCCGCGGCCAGCGCATGACGGCCCGCATCGAGAGCTTCCCGAAGCCCGTCATCGTCGCCGTCAACGGCCTGGCCCATGGCGGCGGGGCGGAGATCACCGAGGCCGCGCCGCTTGCCATCGCCAGCGAGCGGGCGGAGTTCTGCAAGGCCGAGATCTCCCTCGGCTTCGCGCCGCCCTTCGGCGGCTCGCAGCGCCTGCCGCGCCATATCGGGCGCAAGCGCGCGCTGCGCATGATCCTGACCGGCGATCCGATCACGGCGGCTGAGGCGCTCGATTTCGGGCTCGTCAACGACGTGGTGCCCCACGCGGCCCTGCTCGACGAGGCGTTCGCGCTGGCGGCCAAGATCGCCGCGAAATCGCCGCTGGCCGTGACCGCCTGCCTCGGCAGCGTCACCCGCGGCATCAACGTGCCCATCGACGAGGGCCTGGCCATCGAGGCCGGCTACTTCGCGCAGATGGTGCCGACCGACGACATCGAGGAGGGCATCTCGGCCTGGCTCGAAAAGCGCCCGCCGCAGTTCCGCGGCACCTGATCGCCGGACGGCGCGCTCGGGGTCAATCGGCCCTCTCGCGGCGGCCGAGCAAACCTCCTATCTAGGTCGGATGAACGTACTGATTCTGACCTTCGGCTCGCGTGGCGACGTTCAGCCCTATATCGCCCTCGGCAAGACGCTCGAAGCCCGCGGCCATGACGTGACGCTCTCGACGGGACAGGGCTTCGAGACGGACATCGAGGCCCACGGGCTGCGGGCCGCGCCGCTTTCGGTGGATGTTCGCGCGCTCCTTCAGGCACCCGAGATGCAGCAGGCGCTGCGCTCCATCTCCGCGCGGCTCCGCGCCTATCGGGCGTCCAGGGGCATGGCGCGGCGCCTGCTCGACGACATGTGGGCCGTGGCGCGGGAGCACAAGCCCGACGTCATCGTCTACCATATCAAGGCCTATGCGGCGCCGGACATCGCCGAAGCGCTGCAGGCCGTCGCGGTGCCGTCCTTCCAGATCCCCGGCTTCGTGCCCACCGGGGCCTTCCCGAGCCCGCTGCTGCCGGTCCCGGACCTCGGCGCCTTCGCCAACCGGCTGAGCCACAAGGCGCTGCTCGGGATCATGAGGCTGGCGTCCTCCCGCATGATCAAGGCGTGGCGCCGCGCGACGCTCGGGCTCGGGCCCGCGAAACGCTGGGCGCCGTACGCGGGCTTCGCGCCGGGCGGCCGGGCCGTGGACCGCCTGCACGGCTACAGCCGGCACGTGCTGCCCATGCCGACGGACTGGGGCGCCGAGGACAGGGTCACCGGATACTGGTTCCTGGACCAGGCGACGGGCTGGGAACCGCCCCAGCCGCTCCTGCGCTTTCTGGACCAGGGGCCGCCGCCCGTCTATGTGGGCTTCGGCAGCATGCCGGCGGAGGACGGCGAGCGGCTGACGCGGCTGGTCCTCGATGCGCTCGAACGGTCGGGCCAGCGCGGCGTGCTGGCGACCGGCTGGGGCGGGCTCGACGCGACGGCGAACTCCGACCGGGTGCACGTGCTGGACCGGGCGCCACACGACTGGCTCTTCCCCCGCTGCGCGGCCGTGGTGCATCACGGCGGCGCCGGCACCACCCATGAGGGGCTGCGCTGGGGGCGGCCCTCCATCATCTGCCCGGTGTTCGGCGACCAGCCTTTCTGGGGGCGACGCGTCATGGAGCTTGGCGCAGGCCCCACGCCCCTGCCCCAGAAACGCCTCACGGCCGAGGGCCTGGCGGCGGCGCTCGAGGCGGTCAAATCCCCGGCCATGGCGTCGCGCGCGGCGGAGATCGGCGCCGCCATCCGCGAGGAGCCCGGCGCCGAGGCGGCCGCGGCGGCCATCGACGCCTTGGCCGCGGCACGCTGAGGCGCGCCATGCATCCTTATCTCAACTTTTGCGAGTAGCGGCGACGCACGCACGCCTTGCGCCATATGTGGCAGATATCACGGACATTTTTCCGGGATATGCTATGTTTCGGTGTGCAGTTTGGGTCCGGGGGATCGGGACCGGCTCCGGGAGGGTCCGGTCGGAGGAGCTTGAGAACGGCCCGAATCTCGCTCGCTTTCCACAGCGCGCAGGGCCGTCGACGTGGGGAGGAGCCATGTTTTTCCGGAAACGTCCGATACGACGGGGCGATCGCTCGATCCTGACCGCCGGCCTGTGCGCGCTGGCGGTTGTCATAGCCGGCGCCGGCCAGGCGCTGGCCACACAGGAGAAGCCCCCCGGCCGCGGCGGTGGAGGCGGCGGCGGCGGGATCGGCATCTCCATCGACATCGGCCGCATCATCGAGAATGCCACGAGACCGCGGGACCCGGGACCGCCGCCGCGCCAGCCGATCGCGCGACCGGCCTGCCCGGCGCCCCTGGTGCGGTCGCGCCGCAGCGGGCGCTGCGTCTGCCCGTCGAGCCGGGGCTATGTGATGCGCCGGGGCAAATGCGTGCGCAAGCCGACCCAGACCGCCTCGTGCAAGTTCCCCCTGGTCAAGTCGGGCAAGCGCTGCATCTGCGCCCGCGGCTATGTGCGGCACGGACGCGGCTGCCGCAAGCCGCCGAAAGTGGTGGTGACCGAGGTTCCGCGCATTCAGGAATGCCTGCAGAAGGCCGGCTACGATCCCGGTCCCACCGACGGCAAGCCCGGCGGCAAGACGCGACGCGCCTGGGCCGCATTCCAGAAGCAGCATGGGCTGAAGCCGGCGAGCCTGACCGACAAGCCGACGCGCAACAAGCTCTTCGAGATCTGCGACGCGCTGTCGAAAGGCCCGCAGGTGGCCGAGGCCACGCCCGCGCCGACGCGCGGCTTGACCGCCCCCTCACCGGTCCAATCCACCGACACCTGCCTGCCGCAGGATCTCTTCGACGTGGTGAAGGCCGCCTATGGCCGCCGGCCGAAGCTGAAGGCCTGCCCGAACGCCTGCCTGCCCAGGCCCGTGGGCTATTCAGACGCCGAGATCGCCAAGCTCGGCGCCACGCACAATCTGAACTGGTGCGCGAGCTGCATCCGGCTCGGGGGCTTCCTGCCGCTGGCCGACATCCTCAGGATCGAGGGGCTCGCCAACATCACGCTCTGCTCCTCGCCGCCGGCCCAGATGTGCCACCTGCCCACCCGCACCATCGTCAAGACCTATCCGAAGATCCGCACGATCTTCAAGAAGCTGCCGGTCAGCGTGGGCAACGAGGGCGACATCGCCGTGATCGTCGGCAACGAGGACTACGGCGACGACCTGCCGGCCAACGCCAACGGCCAGCGCGATACCGGCGCGGTGCGCACGCTGCTCACCGAGCAGCTCGGCTATGACGAGAAGAACATCATCGACCTGCGCAACGCCACGCTGGCGGACTTGCAGCGCGTCTTCGGCTCGGCCGAGAACCCGAAGGGCGAGCTGGCAAGCCGCTACGCCAGGAGCCGGCGGGGCGACGTGTTCATCTACGCCTCCAGCCACGGCATGACGGCGGAGGACACCAGCCACACCTTCCTGCTGCCGGTGGACGGCAAGATCGACGACCTCGATAAGACCGCCTACCCCCTGAGCGTGCTCTACGCCAATCTGGAGAAGCTGGGCGCGCCGACCATCATGGTGGTGCTGGAGGCGAACTTCGCCCGCGACCTGCAGGAGCTGACCGACCCGCCGAACCTGCCCGAGATGGAGGTCGCCGCCATGCCGGTGACGGCGGTGCCGGGCCTCGCCGTGTTCAAGGCCTCGGACCGCGACCAGAAAACGCTGGAGGACCCGGAGTTTGGCATCGGCCTCTTCACGCGCTATCTGATCGAGGGCCTGGCTGGCAAGGCGGATACCGAGCCGCTGGGCAACGCGGACGGGCGCATCGATGCGGTGGAGCTCTTCGTCTACACCTCAAACACGGTGCGCATGGCCGCCCGCAAGTCCTTCGGGCTGGAGCAGAAACCGCTGCTCAGCAAGATCGACAACCACGTGGTGGGGCGGCTGGCGCAACGCTGAGTTACGCCTGCCGATAAGACGACGCCGGGCGTTCCAGATCGGCCAGAGGCCGAACAGCACCATCGGCACCGAATAGACCATGCTCGGGGTGGTCAGGCTGCTCGACAGCGCGGCGGGCCGGACGATCGTCGCGCCCGATCTCGGCCGCTGCGCGATGCGACTACACATCTTTTCTGCAGAAGACATCATGACGACATGGAGAATTGACGGGCAGCGGCGCAGGTTCGGCGCCGGCCTATGGCTCCGATGACGCCGGGTCTCTTGGGAGAGGACGATGGGAATGGCGCGTGTTAGGTTACGATTCTGACGCTCACCTTCTTCTGCAATACGGCTCCGATCATTTTAGGCCTTTCGAGGCAAATGGCGGGATATGGGCATATTCGACTACAATCCTGAGGGGAAGCTGCCCTTCTGGCGGACTGTCGGGAAGGCCTATCTGGCGCCCTTTCGGCATCCGCTGATGCTCAAGCGCGTACTGCTGCTCTGGATCGTCATTATGGCGGTGGTACAAGCCCTTTACTTCGTGTGGCTTTTCGCGGATCCCAACTATATCCTCGGGCTCACAGGCGACACTGAGGCGAAGCGGACCGAGTTCACCACAGGTAATGATTGGCTCGACGCGATCGCATCGGATTTGCTCTATACCGCCCTTTGGCTCCCGATGGGGGCATCGGTGGCGGTTGCCTGGCACCGCCTGATCCTGAGACAGGAAACAGTCCGACCCTTTGGCTACCTCCGTCTCGACGCGACGGTGTGGATCTATGTGCTGGTGACGTTGGCGCTCGCCGTCCTGCACACCAGTCTCAGCACTTACCTGCCGGCATTCCTGTTGATCTTTAATGAGCAGCTGGGCATTCCGGCAGAAATCGTGTCCGCATACGCCGGAATCTACACCTCGTTGCTGGGAGGGATAGCGCTGACCGCCGTGCTTTACACCCTTGTCGGCCTGATCGCAGTGCGCCTGTCCATCATCCTCCCGGCCGTCGCGCTCAATGCGCGCGACGTGACACTCCCTCAGGTTTGGCGGGCGACACGATGGAATGCCTGGCGACTGCTCTTCGGCACGGCTTTATGCTCCGCGCCGATTTACCTCGTGCTGGCATCGGCGCCAGCCACACTGTTCCTTGGCTGGCTCCTCAACACGCCGGTCCCCTATGACAGCCTGCCCTTCGATCCGCTTGTCAATCAAAGCGTATGGCTCGCGGCAATATGGGCGCTTTCGCTCGTCTTCATCGTCCTCCCCATAGGCTTTCTGTCGTTCGCCTACCAGCATTTCATCGAGGCCGGCGCCGCTGCGAGGGCGCCGACACAATCGAAACAGGCCATGCCCGGGCAGGCTGAAGCCCCGTCGTGAAGACGTCGGATGCCGAGAAATGACGGGGAGGCCCGCGCCAGGTCGGCGAGCGCCCCGGCCCGATGTCCTAGGGCCTGTTGAGAATCAGGCTACATAACAGGTCCTGGGGCGTCTTCGACTTGAGGGGGCTCGCTGTCCCCTAGTCGTCATTCCCGCGAAAGCGCAGTGGTGTCCGGGATTTTGAGAGCGTGTCGATCTGAATTGCAGGCGTGGCCTTGGTTTCCGGCCTGAAATCGTGCCTCCAGACAGCCTTTCGGGAGGTCTGCCGCGCCCTCCCTTCATCGTCATGCCCGGACCTGATCCGGGCATCCATTCCATTGGCCTCTCGACAGATTCGAGAGGAAACGGCATGGATTGCCGGGTCAAGCCCGGCAAAGACGACGGTTGGGTCCAGGCCTCGATCAAATCCCGGACAGCTATGGGCCTGCGCCGGGATGACGCCGAATGAGAGGTGTCGCGGGGGGGGGGGAAACGATAGGGGTCAGGCCTCTATTTCTCATTTCCGAACCAGCGCCTGAGCAACGCCTTGATCCGCCCCATCAGCACCGACAGGAGCAGA
>JAKSBI010000549.1 GCA_022361215.1 Hyphomicrobiales bacterium
CCAAGCCGGCGCCGGCGGGCCGGAGGCGGCGTCACTGTCGCGGTGCTCCGTCGCCGATCCGATCTCCTTCATGACGCCTCGGCTTCTGCGCGAACGCATCGGCCAGCAGGTCGAACACCAGGCGAATGCGCCGGCTGGTGTGAAGCTCGCGATGGGTGACGAGCCAGATGGGGATCGGTATGGGGTCGAACTCCGGCAAAACCGGCTCGAGGCCGGGTATTGCGGCCGCATCCTGCTCGGTAAAGATGCTCATGCCGACGCCCTGCTTCACCAGCGCGACAATCACGGTCCCGCTCGCCGTGGTGATCTTGAAGTTCCGCCGCGTGAGCTTGAGACCGAGCGAGTTCAGAAACGGCAGCATCCGCTCCGGATCGTCGAGGCCGATGAACTCCGCGTCCGACAGGTCGCTCCCCGCCTCGGGGCGACCGTGCCTGTCGAGATAGTCCGTCGAGGCATAGATGCGGGCAAACGTCTCGCCCACGAGCTTGGCGATCAGTTCCGGCTGCTCGGGGCGCACGTGCCGGATGGCGATGTCGGCCTCGCGCCGCCTCAGATCGCGGACCTCGTTCGAGGCCACCACGTCGATCTCGATCCCCGGCGCGGTCTCCCGCAGCCGCTTCAGCATGGGCGGCAGATGGTAGGTCGCCATGACATCGGTCGCCGTGATGCGGACATGCCCCTCGATGGCCTGGGACTGGCCGGAGGCCGCAAGCGAGATGCGGCTGGCGGCGTCGCCCATGGCGCGGAAATGATCGAGCAGCTCCAGGCCCGATTGCGTCAGCGAGAGCGAGCGCCCGACCCGGTCGAAAAGGGTCACGCCCAGCTCCGCTTCCAGCGCCGCGACTTGCCGGCTGAGGGTCGGCTGCGTCTGGCCGAGCGCCCGGGCGGCAGCCGACAGCGAGCCCTCTTCCGCCGTGGCGAGGAAGGCGCGCGCCTGATTCCAGTCGAAGGCGATGGACGGCCAATTCATACAATTTTACATATCAGAAGTACGAATTTCCGCAATTCCTATTTAATCTACGCATGATTAGGTGTGCATTGAACGTCGCCTGTGGCGGCAGGCAGCCGCCGAAAGAGCGTGGTAGAGGAGGACGAGCCGCAGGCTCGGAGACAGAGATGGATGCGACCATGAGCCAGTCAGGCAGGTTCTGGGACAGACACGCCGACCGCTATTCGCGCAAGCCGGTCGGCGACGAAGCGGCCTATCAGAAGAAGCTGCA
>JAKSBI010000714.1 GCA_022361215.1 Hyphomicrobiales bacterium
GCGCCGATGTCCACGTCGAAGCCGAGATCGGCGAAGGCCGAGGCGATCACCTTCTGGCCGCGGTCGTGGCCGTCCTGGCCCATCTTCGCCACCAGAATGCGCGGCCGCCGGCCTTCGTGTGTCTCGAAGGCCTCGACCAGCTCCTTCACCTTGGCGAGCGTCTTGCTCATGGTCCCCAGCTCCGCCCTGTAGACCCCGGACACGGCCTTGATCTCCGCCTGATGGCGCCCGAACACGGCCTCCATGGCGGCCGAGATCTCGCCCACCGTGGCCATGGCGCGTGCCGCCTCGACGCCGTGCGCCAGAAGGTTGCCGTCCCCTGTCTCGGCGCATTTGGAAAGTGCGTCAAGGGCGGCCCGGCAGCGGCCCTCGTCGCGCTCTGCGCGCAACCGCTCGAGCTTGTCGAGCTGCTGGCGGCGGACGGCGTGGTTGTCCACCTTCAGGATCTCGATCTGGGCCTCGTCCGTCACCTTGAACTTGTTGACGCCGACGATGGTCTGCCGGCCGGAGTCGATGCGGCCCTGGGTGCGTGCCGCCGCCTCCTCGATGCGCAGCTTCGGGATGCCGGCCTCGATGGCCTTGGCCATGCCGCCGAGCTCCTCGACCTCGCGGATGTGGTCCCAGGCCCGCGCGGCCAGATCGGCCGTCAGGCGCTCGACGTAGTAGCTGCCGCCCCAGGGGTCGATGACCCGGCAGGTGCCGGACTCCTGCTGCAGGAAGAGCTGGGTGTTGCGGGCGATGCGCGCCGAGAAGTCCGTCGGCAGCGCCAGCGCCTCGTCGAGCGCGTTGGTGTGCAGCGACTGCGTGTGCCCCTGGGTCGCGGCCATGGCCTCGATGCAGGTGCGGGTGACGTTGTTGAAGACGTCCTGCGCGGTCAGGCTCCAGCCCGAGGTCTGGCAATGGGTCCGGAGCGCCAGCGACTTCTCGTTTTGCGGATCGAACGGCTTGACCAGCTTCGCCCAAAGCAGACGCGCGGCGCGCAGCTTGGCGATCTCCATGAAATAGTTCATGCCGATCGCGAA
>JAKSBI010000391.1 GCA_022361215.1 Hyphomicrobiales bacterium
GCCGCGATGTCCTCGGCGCCGTAGATCTGTTGCGCGATGGTGCGCACCTTCTCCTTCAGCGGCACGTCGTCCCCGTAGAGCGGCTTGAACTGCGCTTGCCCGCTATCGCAGATCCCCACCACCTTGTGGGCCAGATCCTCGGTGCCGGCGCCGCCGTCGGCCCAGTGCGAGCAGCGCACCGCCTCCACGCCCTGGCCCGCGCAGTAGTCCTGAACCGCCGCCATCTCCGCGTCCGTATCCGACGTGAAGCCGTTGATGGCCACCACGGCCGGCACCCCGAAACGGCCCACATTGGCGATGTGACGGCCGAGATTGGCCAGGCCGTCGGTCACCGCCTGCACGTTCTCGGTGCCCAGATCGTCCTTGGCCACGCCGCCATGCATCTTCAGCGCCCTTATGGTCGCCACGATCACCACACAGGCCGGGCTCAGTCCCGCCTTGCGGCACTTGATGTTGAAGAACTTCTCCGCGCCCAGATCCGCCCCGAAGCCCGCCTCGGTCACAACGTAGTCCGCCAGCTTCAGGGCCGACTGCGTGGCCAGCACCGAGTTGCAGCCATGGGCGATGTTGGCGAAGGGGCCGCCATGGATGAAGGCCGGGTTGGTCTCCAAGGTCTGCACCAGGTTCGGCATCAGCGCGTCCTTGAGCAACACCGTCATGGCGCCGTCCGCCTCCACGTCCTTCGCCGTGATCGGCTTGCGCTCGCGCGTGTAGCCGATGACGATCTGGCCCAGGCGCCGCTGCAGGTCCTGCAGGTCCGAGGCCAGGCACAGGATCGCCATGATCTCCGAGGCCACGGTGATGTCGAAGCCCGCCTCGCGCGGGAAGCCGTTGGCCGCGCCCCCGAGCGAGCAGACGATGGAGCGCAAGGCCCGGTCGTTCATGTCCAGCACCCGGCGCCAGCTCACCCGGCGCGTGTCCAGACCCGCCGCGTTGCCCCAGTAGATGTGGTTGTCGACCATGGCCGAGAGCAGATTGTGCGCCGAGGTGATGGCGTGGAAGTCGCCGGTGAAGTGCAGGTTGATGTCCTCCATGGGCACCACCTGGGCGTAGCCGCCGCCGGCCGCGCCCCCCTTCATGCCGAAGCAGGGCCCGAGCGAGGGCTCGCGGATGGCGATCATGGCCTTCTTGCCGATCTTGTTCAGCCCGTCGCCGAGACCCACCGTGGTGGTGGTCTTGCCCTCGCCCGCGGGCGTCGGCGTCATGGCCGTGACCAGGATCAGCTTGCCGTCGGAGCGCGACCCCAGAGACCCCACATAGGCCTCCTCCAGCTTCGCCTTGTAGGGCCCGTACTGCAAAAGCGCATCGCCCGGGATCTCCAGACCCGACCCGATCTCCCCGATCGGGCGCATCGACGCCGCACGCGCAATCTCAATGTCCGACTTCACCGTCATCGTCTCTCTCCCTGAGCCCACCTGGCCATGGTCCGGCCGGATCATTGCCGCTCGAACGGGAAAGGAAAAATTCGAACTCGCTATCAGGGGTTTAGCGGAGACTATGAGCCTGACGACCCGCGCTTGAGATCCAGGGCGACCGGGACTGCGCGCATCAGGTCGTCGAGTACCGGGCAATGGGCATCGACGGTCTCGCGGAGCCGCGCCAATTCGTCGTCCGAGGCCGGGCTGTCGATGATCACCTCACCTTCCACGCGCTGGAAGCCCGCGGGAACTGCATCGTCCACGCCCAGGAACCCCCTGAGGTCCTGGATGCCGCGCAGCTCGATGGCGATGCCGTCGAGGGGGATCTCCATCGCGTCCGCATAGAGCCGCCAGGTGACCTCCTGGCAGGCAGCCAGTGCCGCCAAGAGCAGCTCGCTCGGCTTGGGGCCCTTGTCGGTTCCCTCGAACCCGTGCGGCTGATCGGAGACGATGGTGTGATCGCGCAGGGTGATCCGGCTCTCGAAACCGCCCTGGTTCCGGCTGGAGACCTTGACGATGATCGGGTTGTTGGCCGTCCCGTCCTTCAGGGCCGCGTTGGTGCGCTCATAGAGATCGGCGAAACTGTTTGTCATCGACTGCGCTCCTCCCCGGCGGAATTCTCCGAAAACTCGATCCCCGCCCAGGCTAAGTTAGGGGCTGGGTTGCACGGAAGGCAAGCGAGGCGTCACGTCAGTATCGGGAGCCGGGCATCATGACCGACAAACTGTTTCAGACGACCGTCGCAGGAAGCCTGCCCAAGCCTGCGTGGCTTGCGGAGCCGGAGAAGCTGTGGGCGCCGTGGCGGCTCGAGGGGGAGGCACTCGATGCCGCCAAACGCGATGCCGCGCTGGTCTGGCTGAAGGAGCAGGAAGCCGCCGGCATCGATGTGGTCAGCAACGGCGAGCAGTTCCGCGTCCATTTCGTGCATGGGTTCCTGGAGCATGTGGACGGCATCGACTGGCAGACGAAGACCAAAATGGGCATCCGCGACAACCGCTACGTGGTCGACGTGCCGACCGTGACCGGGCCGGTCTCCCGCCCTCGGTCCGTGCATGGCGAGGAGGTGCGCTTCACTCGGGCCCATACCGACCGCAAGCTCAAGTTCACGCTGCCCGGACCGATGACCATTTGCGACACCATTGCCGATGCGCATTACGGAAGCCGGCCTGACATGGCCATGGCATTTGCCGAGATCCTGAACGACGAGGCCCGCGAGTTGGCGGGTCTCGGGGTCGATCTCATCCAGTTCGACGAGCCCGCCTTCAACGTCTTCATGGACGACGTCAAGGACTGGGGGATCGACGCCCTGCATCGCGCCATCGAGGGTCTCGCCTGCAAGACCGCCGTGCATATCTGCTACGGCTACGGCATCGAGGCGAACCTGCAGTGGAAGAAGACGCTCGGATCCGAGTGGCGGCAGTACGAGGAGATCTTTCCCGCGATCAACGACAGCCAAATCGACCAGGTCTCCCTCGAATGCGCGGGCTCCCACGTCCCGATGTCGCTCATCGGCCTGCTCAAGGATAAGGAGATCATGGTCGGCGTGATCGACGTGGCCACGCTCGACGTCGAGACGCCGGAGGCGGTGGCCGGCACGATCCGCGAGGCCATGACGTATGTCGACGCCGAGCGCATCTTTCCCTGCACGAATTGCGGCATGGCGCCGCTCTCCAAGGCGCTCGCAACCCTCAAGCTGGAGGCATTGGGCGCAGGCGCCGACCTGATGCGGAGGGACCTCGGCGGAGGCTGAGCCGCGGGCTAAGCCCGCCGACGCACGAGGGCAATCAGCCCGGTAAAGGCCAGCACGAGGAGCGGGCCGGCAAGCAGATTGAGGATGGTGAGCTGCCGTCCAAGTCGGTCGACCTGTTCGCGGCTCTTGAGCCGGATGTCGCGAAGCTCGCGCCGAACCGGCAGCAGATCATTCCGCAGCTGCCGGATCTGAGCCTGAAGGTTTTCGGGTAGCTGATCGATGCGCTCGACCCCGGCCGCATCAGGGATTTTCGCGATCTCACCCTCCACCTTGGCGATCCTCCGGGCGAGCTCCGATTCTGTGTCCCGGTATTGCGCCTGTGCGGTCCGGAAGAGCTCAGCGACCCGCGTGAAGGGCCGCTGCAGGCGGCCGCGCGAGCGTATGCCGATCAATGCGGGGTCGCCGCTGGCGTACTCCACCATGTTCAGGAGAAAGGTCAGATTGTCGTTGAGCGGGCGTACGATGACGCGACCGTCGACCTCCGCCCTTTGCAGCGAGAAGGGATCGAAGATCCAGTCCACGTCGGCCAGGACGAACACTGATGGCGATCCGGTCGATGCGGTGCGATGGTCCTGTTTCCTGCTCTTCTCGGGTGGCGTGTCGAATGCGCTGCCGAACGGGCCGTTCAAGGCCACGGCGATCGCGCGCTTGCCGCCGGCGGCTTTGAAGGCGCCGGCCAGTTCACCGGGCTGCTTGCCGGCGAGATCCTTGCGCTCGTGCGCACCGGCCTTCTCGGTCGTGGTGACCAGGGCGACAGCCCGGTCGGCCGCCGTGATGCGGAGCGCGCC
>JAKSBI010000638.1 GCA_022361215.1 Hyphomicrobiales bacterium
CCGGTCAGTTCGCGAACTGGTCGAAGACGTCTGCGCTGGGCCGCCGGGTTCGGCGGCGTGGCACCGTGGAGGGCTCCGGCACTGTGGGCTCCTCCACCTGTAACGGCTCGCCGATGGCGGCGCTCGGCTGTTGTGGGACGGTCGGGCTTACCGGCAGCGTGCCGGCCTGCGGCACGGGCGGCAGCGGCGCGCGCTCGACGCTGTCGGGCTGTCGGGCGCCATCCGGCGTCAGCCAGGGCAGCACGCCGGGCGCGGCCGGAGGCGCCGGGCGCGAGACGACCGGCGCCCGGCCGCCCGGAGCCTGCCGTCGGCCCTGCGCGGGCGCCGGCGGCTGGACGATTGCCGGATTGCGGGCCGGCGCGGTGGGCGGCTGCGAGGCCGGAGGCACGGCCACGACACCGACATTGGGCCGCGGCTGGCGCGGCTGCGGCGCGGGCCGGAGCTGAACGGCAGGCGGACGCACGGCTTCGGGCCGCGCTACGGGCGCCGGCGGCGCCGTGGGCACGGTGACGGCGCCGATGCTCGGCCGCGGCTGGCGCGGTTTCGGCTCGGCCTGCGGCGCGGGCGGCTGCACGGCCTCCGGCCGGGCCGCGCGCACCGGCGGCGGCGGTGCAGGCGGCGGCTCGCGCAACGCGGCCGCCCGCCCGGCATCGGGCGTCGTCTGCTTCGCCGGGGGCTCGTCCACCGTCCGGCGGTTGCCGCGCACGGCCTTCTTCGGCGGTTTGGGTATGCTGGAGACCGTATCGCTCAACTGGCCAGGCCCCTGAACGTCCAGGTTCTCCAGCCGCTCCACGTCCTGCTCCATGCGGCGCATGGTGATGTAACGCTCCAGCACCTGCGTATCCACGTCCGGCGCGATGCGACCGAACTCGAGCAGCGATCCGGCGAAGGCCACCGTGATCTCCGGCGTGCGCCCGCCGACCGCGCCGCTCGGAAGGCGCAGCACCCATTCGCTGTCGAAGCGCATGTTGGCGAGGTCCACATAGGTGCTCACCATGGCCTCGCCGCTCTCGGTCTCCAGCGAGACCCTCTTGAAGCGCGCGGTGCCGTTGCGCACGGTGAAGACGGCCGACAGCGGCTCATGGGCGAAGGCGGATGTCTTGAGCCGTGTGGCCACGGTCTTCCGCAACGCCGTCACGGACCGGGCCTCGGCCTTCTCCTTGCCGCTCTCGGCCTGGGCGAAGCTCTTCAGGACGGCGGGCGACAGGCTGCTGATCCGGCCCGGCCCGAAGGAGAGCTCCCCCTCGCCCGCCAGGCTCGCCGCCAGCCCGCGCGGCGTCAGTGCCTCGCCCGAGACCGACATCTCCATGTCGAGGGAGCCGGTGGCCAGCGCCTTGCGGCCCTTGGCCCGCGTCACCTGGCCCAGCTTCAGGCCCGTGGCCTCGGCGTCGGCGAGGAAGGCCATGCCGCTGCCGCGCTGGGCGAGGCGCGCCGAGGCGCGGAACTGGCCGCCATAGAGCTTCCCCTTCACCGCCGGAACCGCCAGGTTGCCGTCGTCGAGACGCGCGTCCAGCGTCGCGTCCTGGATCACGATGCCCTCCGCCAGGCGCAGGCGCCGGGCGGTAACGGCCAGCCGCCCGTCGAAGGCGCCCAGAAGATCCTGATTGAACCGCTTGTCGGGCCAATAGGACGGCGTGGCCGAGACGCCCCTGATGGTCGACGGGTCGCCGCCGGCTCGATCCCATGCCAGCGTCGGCTGCAGCAGGCGCGACAGCACGGCTTCGTCGAGCTTCAGCGTGGCCTCGATCATGGGCCGCGGCTGGCGCAGCGTCATGGCGAGCGTTCCGTCGACGCGCTGGTCGCCGATCTGTCCCGTCAGGTCCTTGAGCTGGTAGCGCTCCGCCGACTTGACCAGGCGTCCGCGAAGATCCAGCGGCACGGCCGCCTGACCGGGGCTCAGCTCGATGCCTGCGAGCGCCAGGGCGCCGGCGATGTCCTGCGCCTTCAAGGTGGCGCTGCCGGAGAGCGCGAAGCCCTGCTCCGACCCGGCCGCCTCGCCGTCGAAGAGCATGCCAATGCCGGCCGCGTCGAGCGCCAGCTTGGTCTCGAGCGCGGAGGCCATGCTGCCCTTGGCCGCCACCCGCAGCACGCCCCTGCCCTTGGCGAAGCGATCGATCGCGGCCTCGCGAAGATCGGGGAAGATCTGCCGGATCAGCACCTTGCCGTCGGCGTTTCCGACCGCGCCCCGGAGCGCGATCTGCCCCTCGGCGAAAGCCGTCAGATCGCCCTTGAAGGAGCCGGACAGGCCCATGTCGCCGCCGCCGGCGGTGCCGCCCAGATTGAACTTGAGCTCGCGCGCCTTCGGATCGCCCGACTCGATCGTGGCCACGACGTTCAGCGGCGCCAGCGCCTCCATGTGGCCGCTGCGCGAGGTTTCCGACGGCAGAGCGAACAGCGCCGCGGCGGCCTGCACGCCCTCGGGCGTCGGCGCATTCAACAGGAGCGTCAGCTTGCCGTCCGGCCGGTCCGGGATGCCGGCCAAGCGCCCCTCGGCCCTCAGGCTGACGCCGTTCTCAGCCTTCAGATCGAACTTGCGGATGTCGAGCTCGCCATCGATCAGCCGCAGCTTGGCGGTCATGCTGCCCTCGCCGAAGCCGGGCAGCACCACGGTTCCCGCGCGCAGGTCCAGCCGGGCCTCGGCATCCGCCAGCCAAGCGCCGTCCGTCTGCTCTGGCGTGGCCTCCGCCTTGTCGTCGCGACTGCCCGCGACGACTGTCAGCACGGAGCCGAGCGAGGCCGTGGGTCCCAGCACCTTGGTCATGTCGATACGGTCGCTGTCGAGCTCCAGCACCAGCTCCCGGCGCGCGCCCGTGCGGTAGCGGAAGGCCCCGGTGAAGGCGGTGCCGAGCAGGTCGCCGCTCGCTTTCTCGATCGCGACCTTCTGGGCGTCCGCCAGCAGATCCGCCTCGATCGAGAAGGCGCCCGTCTCGTCGGCCCGCCCGAAGCTCTCCAGCTTGAGACCGGCCCAGCGCACGAAGCGGCTGAGCCTGCGGCCCTCCAGCTTCGCATGGCCCACGAAGGCCGGCCCGTCCTGCAGCCGCCGCACGGTTCCCGTCAGGTCGAGCGTATTCTCTCCCGGCAGCTGCCCGGCAACCCGGTTCAGGCGCAGGCCCTCCTTGGTGGCCGAGACATCCACATCGAGATCGTGAATGAGATCGCCGCCGAAGACCGCCTGCTCGATGCCGATGCGCAGCCGGCCCGCATGCACATGCCCGGCCTGCTCCAGCGCCCAGCCGGCCAGTGCCGGCAGCGCCTCGGACAGGGTCCGCCCCTCTCCGCCGCCCGCCGACAGCGAGCCCAGATCGAACCAGCGCGCCCGGATCTGGCCGTCCGCCACCAGCCCGTTCTGCCAGTCGGCTTCGAGACGTCCGGCGATGGTCTGCGGGCGGCCGCCGCGCCTGACCGTGATCTCCAGGTTCTGGAAGATGGCCCGGTTCAAGCCGGCCTTGACCTCGGATTTGACCTCGATGGGCGCGGCCGCGTCCCGGTCCGCGTCGGAGGCCTCGTCCGGTCTGCCGGCGATCCAGGCCGAGACCCTGCCGTCGAAGCGCGGCGCCCCGGCTAGGTCCCGGATATCGCCGTCGAGCGCATAGCTTCTGCGCCCGTCCACATCGCGCACCACGACCTTCAGCCGCGTGCTGCCGTCGTGCTCCCGACGTCCGGTGGAGAAGCTGATGTCGCGCTTGCGGCCGCCGAGCGCGAGGCTGCCGGCGAACTTGAACGGCCCTTGCAGGGACCGGGCCGAGAACTCGCCGTCGAGCCCCTCGAACTTCAGCGGCTGGCCGCGGGTGGCGCCGGCGAAGGTCACGGTGCCGTCGGTGATCCTGACCGCGTCGAGCGCGATCTCCTTGGGCAGGAAGGGCAGCGTCACGTCGGCCCCGCCGATATCGCTCCAGTTGCCCGCGCCGGCGGCGTCGATCTTCAGGTTGACGGTGGGGCGCTCCAGATCGATCTGGCGCGCCTGCACGGTGCCGCGCAGCAGCGGCGGAACCGCGAGCCAGATCGTGAACGACCGCGCCTCGCCGAAGGGCCGGTCGGTGCCGCCCTGCCGGTCGGCCACCGTCACGTCCTCGAACCGCAGCACCGGCGACGGCAGCAGCGTCAGCTGCACATTGCCGCCGACCTCGACGGAGCGCCCGATCAGCCGCGAGGCCTGCGCCTCGAACACGCCGCGATAGGCGTTCCAGTCGACGAAGTACGGTACGGCGAAGACCGCGCTCAGGGCGAGGACAAGGAATGTGGCGATGGTCAACAAGAAGGAGTTCACGCCAGCATGCCCTCCCCCAGCCGGAAAGCTTGCCCGGGTACCACCAAGGGTCTCCTATAAATCCAAGCGTTTCCCGGCCGTTGCCTCATCTGACCTCAACGATCTTGCCGGGGTTCAGGATGTTCTCAGGATCTAGCGTTTTTTTTATGGCAGTCATCACCTCCAGGCCCGCCCCATGCTCGGCCGCGAGATACTTCATCTTGCCATGGCCGACGCCGTGCTCGCCGGTGCAGGTGCCCTCCATGCGCAGCGCGCGCTCGACCAGCCGCTCCAGGAACCTCTCTACCAGCTCGATCTCCCGTCGCTCGTTGATGTCGATCATGGGGATGACGTGAAAATTGCCGTCGCCCACATGGCCGACGATGGGGGCGATCAGGCCGAGCTCGCGGATGTCCTCATGGGTCTCGTTCACGCACTCGGCCAGCCGCGAGATCGGCACGCAGACGTCGGTGACGACCGCCTCCGCCCCCGGCCTCAGGTCGCGTCCCGCCCAGTAGGCGTCGTGACGCGCGGTCCAGAGCCGGTTGCGGTCCTCCGCCCGCTCGGCCCACTCGTAGTCGCCGCCGCCCTCCTCGGCCGCGATCTCGCGGAAGGTCTCGACCTGCTCGCGCGCGGCCTCGGGCGTGCC
>JAKSBI010000174.1 GCA_022361215.1 Hyphomicrobiales bacterium
CAGGGCGATGCCGCCGAGGATGAAGGCCACCGGATAGCCGGAGAACAGCAGGATGCCGAGGACGCAGAACATCACGATCGGCAGATAGTCCTGGGCGAGCCAGAGAAACTCTTCCCGCCGCTCGGGCGAGAGGCCCGAAATGTAGACCAGCGCAAGCACGATCAGCGCGAGCGCGATCAGGGAGAGACCGACCCCGTTGAAGAGCCGACCACCGATCCGCTGCAACAATTCCATGTCGCCACCTGACCTTGAATGGCTGGGTCGGCCGGCGCGACGTCCGCCGCCGACCCGGGCGAGGCCCGGACTCCATGAGAGTCCGGGCGCTGATGTCGCCTATGCGCGCGCTCTAGCGCGACGCCGCACGATCACTTCAGATACGTGTTCTTGATGGCCTGGGCATCGCCCCAGCTCTTGTACTTCTTGCGGAAGGCCAGATAGTGATCGGCGACCTTCTTGAAGATCGGGTCCTTCGCCGACTCTTCCTTCATGACCTCCAGCCAGGCCGCTTCGAGCTTGGCCAGGTCGCCGTCCTTCCAGCGCCGGTTGGTGACGCCGTACTTGGCCTTCATCTCGTTCATGGCGTCCGGGTTGCGGGCCTCGGTCTCGGCATAGGTGTGCGCCACGCTCTCGCCCGCCGCGATCTCGATCATCGCCTTGTAGGTCTCCGGCAGGGCGTCGTAGGCCTCCTTGTTCATCAGGATCTCGCTGCACGAGATCTGCTGATGCCAGCCCGGATAGTAGTTGTTCTTGGCGATCTGGTAGAAGCCGAGCTTGATATCGATGGTCGGCATCGAGAACTCGGTGGCTTCGATGACGCCGCGCTCCAGCGCCGGATAGATGTCGGCGCCCGCCAGAAGCTGCGTCGAGACGCCGAGCTTCTGCATGACCTTGGCGCCGAGGCCGAAGAAGCGCATCTTGATGCCCTTCAGCTCGTCCACCGACTTCACCTCGTTCTTGAACCAGCCCGAGGTCTCCGGCCCGATGCAGAAGCAGTCGAACGCCTTCAGGCCGTGCTTGGCGTAGATCTCGTCGCGCAGCTCGTTGCCGCCGCCGTACCACTTCCAGGCCAGGAACTCGCCGAGCTGCGGCCCGAAGGGCACCGTGGTGAAGAAGGCCAGCGCCGGGTATTTGCCGGTGTGGTAGCCGGGCGTGGTCCAGCAGGCGTCGACCGAGCCCTTGGAGGCGGCGTCGAAGCACTCCAGCGCCGGCACCAGGGCGCCGGGCTCGAAGAACTTGATCTGGAACTTGCCGCCGGACAGGCGCTCGATGTTCTTGGCATAGCGCACGCCCGATGTGCCGAGATGGGGCAGCGTGCTGCCGAACGCGCTCTGCATCTTCCATTTGACGCGTCCCTGCGCCTCGGCATCGCTCGGCACCGCGGCAAGCAGGACGCCTGCCCCCACGGCGAGGGTCAGCGCTCCCAATACAGATTTGAATCCGAACGTCATCGGCATTTCCTCCCTTAGAAAGACGAATGCTTTGCAGAACCGGTGCGATACATCGAATGCCGTCGTCTCCCTTTAAAACGACGGCATTCCACCGGAACTACAGCTCCCAAACTTGCATTCCGACTTGGATGCCAAGATGGCATCGCGGCTAGGATGGGATGGAATGGATTGAACCGTCAAGCTCGGGGGTGCCGGCTGTGGGCCGGTGGCATCCGGGATTCGCGCGCCGCGTGTCGCCAATCGTGGTCCTTGCCGGCCTTATGCCAGTGCTGTCCGGTTTGGCCCGTGATAGCGCTCTGGCGCAGCGCCTCCCCCCAAGGCATCGTTGCCCGGTCAAGCCGGAAGACGACGGTGGGGGTGATCGCCACTCCGAGAAACACGAGTAAGCGCAGCAATCACAACGTAAGTGTCAACAAGCCCTAGCGGACGCGCAGTCCGTAGTCGAGGTAGCGGCGGCCCTCGAAGTCGGTGACGTGCAGCATCTGCATGTATGGGCCGTGCGACACGGAGAGCACTCGGGCCTCGCCGACGGCCGACGGGTCGGACGGGGGAAACGCCTCGACCAGCACGCGCCCTTGAACGCCGTCGATATCCTCGTCGAGCAGCGTCAGGATCGTCGGCAGGATATCGATGACCGAGCTCGGCGCCGTCGTCACCCGCGCTCCGGCGAAGGCGCTGCCGGCCGCGATCAGGAGCGGCTGCATCTCGCTCCGGTGCAGGCCGCCATGGTAGCCGACGCCGGTCGGCAGGGCGTTGTCGAACCGGCAGGTGCCCACCAGCCCGTAAGCGTCTGTCTCGTCGTCCGCGCGCAGCGTGAAGAAGATGTCCGGGCTGCGGTCATGCCCGGATCTGACGATGGATTGGCCGAACGTGCCCGGCACGCCCCCCTCGATACCGTTGCCGCCGGATGTGAAGACGTGGCCGACATCCGGGCAGGCCATGAGCGCCTCCGCGGCGGCCGCGAACAGCCCCGCGTCGCCGCCGCGCACACTCAGATTGCCGGAGTAGCCCGGCACCAGAGCGAGATCGGCGCCGTTCTGCAGATGCCGGTCGACACGGAAGCCCGCCTCCGCCAGCACGGCATGGGTGTCCACCCGCTCGGTCTGGGTGATGTGGCCGTGGTCTGAGGTGACGATGAGCTGGATGCGGTCGTGCTCGGGATGGCTCTCCCACCAGTCCACGATACGCCCCAGCTCCCCGTCGATGGCCGCCAGCACCTTGCGGGTCTCCGGCGCGCCGATGCCGAAGGCGTGGTAGGCGGCATCCGGCTCGCCGAACCACAGCATGGTGGCGTCGGGCAGAGCGGACTCCGACGCCAGCAGGAAGAACGCGTCCACCAGATAGCTCTGGATGTCCATGCGATCCGCCATGGGGACGGGCTTCGGGGGCGCGCCCAGGCTGTCCGCGATCCACGCCGCACGCTCCGTCGGGACCGAGACCCGCCAGTCCGACCCGGCCAGCAGGACATGGCCCGGGCATTTGCCCACCGCCGGATGCTTCTGAAGGGCGCTGCCCGCGGAGTTGCCGCTCAGAACCCACAAGGACTTGCCCGCCCGCGCCAGCCGGTCGCCGAGCGTCGGCGCCGTCATGAG
>JAKSBI010000820.1 GCA_022361215.1 Hyphomicrobiales bacterium
CCACATGCTCTACTCCCGTCCAACGCTCAGGAACCAGGCGAGCGCCGCGTCGAGCGAGCGGTGGGCCTCGTCGCCGGGCGGCTTGGTTCGGGCGGCGGCGAGGGTCGCCCGATAGCGGCCGGCGAGCGCGCCGGTCACGATGGGCTCCAGGCCCATGGCTTCGAGCTGGCGGGCCGCGTCCTCGACCTCGTGCATGCGGCGGGCGGCGTGGCGGATATGGGTGGTGGTCAGCGCCGCGAGGAAGGCGGCGATGGGCTGTGCGTCCAGATCGCCGAGCTGCGCCAGCAGCTTGTCGCGCACGCCCAGTCGCTCCGCCGCCGTCAGGCTCTCCACCGCCAGCACCTCCAGCCCCTTGACGACGATGCTGCGCAGGAGCTTGAGCGAGACCGCGTCGCCCACGGCGCTGTCCTCCAGGACCGTGACCGGCGCCTCCATCCGCTCGAAGACCGGTACGGCCCGCGTGGCCTCCGGGCCGGCGATCAGCACCGGCGAGGCCGCGCCCGAGAGCGCGATGGCCGTCATGATCGCCACGTCGGCGATGGCGCGCCCGGCGGCCGTGAACTGGGCCTCCGCCGCCCGCTTGTCGTCGGGGCTGGCGGTGGAGACGTCGATATAGAGCGCGTCGTCTTTCAGGAAGGGCAGGGCGCTCGCCGCCGCCGCGAGGCTTTCGCCGCCGGGCACGGCGGCAATGGCCACATCGCAGGCGGTGAGCCAGGAACCGGGCGCCGGGTGCAGCTCCAGGCCCAGATCGTCCGCCGCCTCGCGCGGCGGGCCGTCGGGCCGTATGTCGCAAAGGGAAAGACTGGCTTTGCCGGCAAGCGCCCGCCCATAGGCCCCGCCGACCTCGCC
Organism: Hyphomicrobiales bacterium; assembly: GCA_022361215.1. Taxonomy (GTDB): domain Bacteria; phylum Pseudomonadota; class Alphaproteobacteria; order Rhizobiales; family Methyloligellaceae; genus JAKSBI01. The sequence continues at coordinate 850 of JAKSBI010000820.1, forward strand.
GCAGCCGATGATCGCAATGTGCACGCTGCACCCTCCATCTTGAGATTCGTCGGCGGGACCGTAGCCGTTCCGAGCGAATGGCTCTAGGGTTCGGGCCCTGGGTCGTCTCGGGAGACGGACATGAAGCTCAGCGATTTCGAAGTTCTGACGTTCGATTGCTACGGCACGTTGATCGACTGGGAGAGCGGGATGGTCGAAGCCTTGAGCCCGCTTGCGGAAAAGGCCGGCGGTGCGCTCGGCCGAAACGACATCCTCGC
>JAKSBI010000651.1 GCA_022361215.1 Hyphomicrobiales bacterium
ACCACTTCCGCCCGGAAGCCGCGCAGCGACGGGTTGCCGCAGCCGATGCCGGTCTCCAGGAAGTAGCCGTCGTCGATGTCGTTGCCCGTGGTGGCGCCGTTGTAGTCGCCGTCGAAGCCGTCGATATCCCAGGAGTACCCCACATCGGCACGCACATAGCAGTTGAAGGCCGCGGACGGCGCGACGTAGACGGGCTCGGGCTCCGGCGGCAACAGGCCGGCCGCATGCGCTGGCGCCGCGAAGTTGGACAGGGCAGCCACTGCGGCGACCGCAAGACTGCCTTTGAAAAGCTCCTTGATCATAGTCTGTCCTTTCGTAGCAGGACGTGTCGCGGGACGCCTGCGAATCTCATATTCGTGATGGTGTCATTCCGCCCCATCGCGGTTAATTCCGGGTTAATCGGCGGGATTGCTTGTCCAGATTTGGGACAGGCCGGTCGGAGCGCGCGGAGATCTGGTGCCTGCCGCAGCGCGGGCCGGCGCGGCCGCTCGTGGCCCGCGCGGCTGTCGGCCAGGTGACTTGCGGTGCGGCACGCGCATTTGTAGGTTCGTCGTCCCGCCACCCGTCACACCCTTCGAAAGGCAGGTCTCCTTGCAGTACAAAGACGGCATCATCGATGCGATCGGCAACACGCCTCTGATCAAGCTCAACAAGGTCTCCGAGGACACCGGCTGCACGATTCTGGGCAAGGCCGAGTTCATGAACCCCGGCCAGTCGGTGAAGGACCGCCCGGCACGCGAGATGATCCTGCAGGCGGAGAAGCGCGGCGATCTGAAGCCGGGCGGCCTGATCGTCGAGGGCACCGCGGGCAACACCGGCATCGGACTGGCGCTGGTCGCCAACGCGCGCGGCTATCGCACGCGAATCGTGATCCCCGAGACGCAGAGCCAGGAGAAGAAGGACATGCTGCGCCTCTGTGGCGCGGAGCTGATCGAGGTCCCGGCCGTGCCCTTCAAGGACCCGGAGAACTATCAGCATGTGGCCCGCAGGATGGCGGAGGAGCTGGCCGAGACCGAGCCCAACGGCGTGCTCTTCGCCGACCAGTGGAACAATATGGACAACCGCCGGGCCCACTACGTCAGCACCGGGCCGGAGATCTGGGACCAGACACAGGGCGAGATCGACGGTTTCATTTGCGCCGTGGGGACAGGCGGCACGCTGGCCGGCGTCTCCACCTACCTTCGGGAGCAGAAGCCCGACATCGTGATCGGCTGCGCCGACCCTCTCGGCGCGGCCATGTACGAGCTGTTCGCCCATGGCGAGGCCAAGGCCTCGGAGGGCAACTCGATCAGCGAGGGCATTGGCCTCGGCCGGGTGACGTGCATCGTCGAGGATATCAAGGTCGAGAAGCCCTATATGATCCCGGACGAGGAGGCGCTGCCGATCGTCTTCGACCTGCTTGCGCACGAGGGCTGGGTCCTGGGCGGCTCCAGCGCCATCAATGTCGCGGGCGCCATCCGGCTGGCCAAGGACATGGGGCCCGGCCATACCATCGTGACCATCCTGTGCGACTATGGCACCCGCTATCAGAGCAAGCTGTTCAACCCGGACTTCCTGCAGGAGAAGGAGCTGCCGCAGCCGGGCTGGCTGTGAGCGGCGGCAAGGCCGCACCGGCGCGCGCGGCACAATCGCGCCGCCGGCAATTCTGGCATTAGGGCCTGTTGAGGTTCACCTTGTGGATGCTGGTTTTGCGAGATTGGCTCAGCTTTAGGAACGAGGGCGCCGGACATGCCTTGCATATTCAAGCCCGAGTGACGCGGAGATGGGCCAATCTCGCAAAATCCCGAAGGGACGGGTCGCCTTTGACCGCTGGACGTCGTTGCGAAAAGCTAGAAGTGAAACACACTACGTCGCTTTCCGCGCCTAGCCAGCGGTCAAAGGCGACCCGCCAGCACCGCAACGTGAACCTCAACAGGCCCTAGGACCATGACCGAAGAACTCTTTCGCGAGGATGCCTATCTCAGGTCCTGTGAGGCGTGCGTTACGGCCGTCAACGACCGTGGCGGCATCGTGCTGGATCGCACCGTGTTCTATGCGACGGGCGGCGGCCAGCCGGGCGACAGCGGATGGCTGCGCCTGGACGACGGCCGCGAGATCGCCGTTGCCACCACCGTCTACGACGCCGATCGCACGACCATCGTCCACGTGCCGGCGGAGGGCGCCGAGCTGCCGCAGGCCGGACAGAGCCTCGAGGCCGAGATCGACTGGGCACGGCGCTACGCCCATATGCGCGTCCACACCGGCCTGCACCTGCTCTGCGCGCTGCTGCCCTACCCGGTCACCGGCGGGCAGATCGGCGAGGGCCAGGGGCGGCTCGATTTCGACATCCCCGAGGCGGGGCTGGACAAGGCCGCACTGTCGGAGGCGCTCAATCGATTGATCCAACGCAAGGCCCCGGTCGCAGCGCGCTGGATCAGCGAGGCCGAGCTGGACGCCCAGCCTGAGCTGGTGCGCACCATGGCGGTAAAGCCGCCGCGCGGGTCCGGGCAGGTACGGCTGATCGAGATCGACAGTATCGACCTGCAACCCTGCGGCGGCACCCATGTCCGGGACACCTCGGAGATCGGCGCAGCCGAAGTCACCAAGATCGAGAAGAAAGGCGCCCAGAACAGGCGCGTGCGCATCACGCTCGTCGACTAGAGGGCGCGGTGCCTCTGGAGGCAAGCGATGGCGGATTTTTCGAACAAATGGCTGGTGGAGACGGATTGGCTGGCGGATCACCTCGATGCGCCGGACCTGGTGATCCTCGATAGCTCATGGCACCTGCCGGGGGCAGAGCGCGACGCCCATGCGGAGTATCTGCAGGAGCGCATTCCGGGAGCGCTCTTCTTCGACATCGACGAGATCGCCGACAGCGACAGCGACCTGCCTCACATGCTGCCGAGCCCGGAGAAATTCTCCTCCCGCATGCGGCGCATGGGCATCGGCGACGGCTTTCGGGTCGTCTGCTACGACAGCGCGGGCCTGTTCTCGGCGGCGCGGGTCTGGTGGACGTTCCGCGTCATGGGCGTGGACGAGGTCGCGGTCCTGAACGGC
>JAKSBI010000367.1 GCA_022361215.1 Hyphomicrobiales bacterium
GGCCGTCGGGCGGCGATCGCCAATCCGTCTTGACGTAGCCGGCGATGTGCTCGGTGATTTCCGGCGAACGAACGGGCTTCAGCGCGCCCTAAGCACCGGCCCGGCGGACTCTTCCGTGGCCGTCAGGCTCGGAAAGGTGATGCGCCGGCCCATGACGGCGCGGAACAGGCGGAAGAGCAGGGGCGTGAACGGGATGATGATGAAGATGCGCACCAGGTGATAGGCGGTGACCATGGCGACGCCGTGCTGCAGCAGCTTGGCGGTCAGGGCCATCTCGGTGACGCTGCCTGGGGCGGTGGCCAGCGTCAGCGCGGCGAGCGAGGCGTCGCTGAAGGCCCAAAGGCCGAGCGCGACGGCAAAGCAGAGCGCCAGCAGCAGGCCCGTGGTGACCACGGCGGCAAAGGCGAAGCGCTTCTCGCGCGCCAGATGCTCGCGGGCGAAGCGCGATCCGAGCGCCACGCCCAGCATCACCTGGCCCGCGGCCAGCAGCGGCAGCGGCACGGCGGAGAGTGTGACGCCGCTCGCCGTCAGCGCGGCGGCGACCGCCAGCGGCCCGAGGAAGAAGCCGTTGGGCACGCCGAGCTTGCCGAGCAGGAAGGCGCCGGCGATGGTCAGCGTGTAGAGCAGGGCGAGGCCCAGCGGGTCGATGTCCTTGGCGAGCGGGGCGACGAAGTCCGGCGTGCCGCCGTTCAGCAGCATCAGCACCGGCGGGATGGTCAGCACGATGAAGACGACGCGCAGGGTCTGCGACAGCGCCACCGGCGCGCCCGAGACGCCCCAGCGCTCCGCCAGCACCGCCATCTCCACCGGCCCGCCCGGCATGGCGGCGAAGAAGGCGGTGGTGCCGTCCGTGCGCGCCAGGCGGACGAGCGCCAGCGCGGTCAGGAACCCGGCCGCGATGGTCAGCGCCGCCGCGCCCAGCATCAGCGAGGCCTCGGCGGCCACGGCCGTAACGGCCACCGGCGTGAAATAGAGCCCGACGGCCGTGGCCACGACCGTCTGTCCGGTGGGTCGGAAGAAGTTGGGAACGGGAAAGGAGACGCCCGCGAGCGAGAGGACGCCCGCGACCAGCATGGGCCCGATCATCCAGGGGAGCGGCACCCCGATCAGCTTGAAGATATATCCGACGGTTGCAGCGACAGCCAGAAGACAGACACCCTTGAACCATCGCTGCACGGATAAAATCCCCCGATTTCTGCGGTTGATTGGATTGCACTTTAACTAGGTGAGGATCGCGTTACCCGGCAATGGGTCGGGCCGCATGGCAGCTATGCAGGACGCGCATGCGGACTTAATGCTATGGAAAGGCTTGGCTTCCGCGCGGCCCCTTTGGTCGCCGGCGGCCGACACGACGAGCGCCCCGCGATCCGGTCGGGTCGAAGACGGGCGCCACAGGGAGGAGCGAGCCGCGACATGACGGGAGACGGTCCGGGAGATACGACCGCGCGCGAGGGCGCGCCGTCGGGCTGGCAGCACGACATCTACGGCGTGCTGCGCAAACACGACGTAACGCAATTCGCCTATGTGCCCGATGCCGGGCACGCCATCCTGATCGACCGGTCGCTGGAGGATCGGGACGTGCATTCGGTGGCGCTGACCACCGAGGAGGAGGGCGTGGCGCTCGCCGCCGGCGCCCATCTCGGCGGCGGCCGCGCCGTGCTCCTGATGCAGAGCAGCGGCGTCGGCAACTGCATCAATTTCCTCTCGCTCATCAAGGGCGGCCAGTTCCCGTTCCTGACCCTGATCAGCATGCGCGGCGCGTTCGGCGAGGGGAACCCGTGGCAGATGCCCATGGGCCAGGCCGTGCAGCCGGTGCTGGAGGCCATGGGCGTGATCTGCCTTTCGGCCGAGCGGCCGGAGGAGGCGGTGTCCACGGTCGAGGCGGCGGCGACCATGGCCTTCAAGTCGGGCAACGCCGTCGCCGTGCTGCTCACCCAGAAGCTGATCGGCGCCAAGGCCTTCTAGCAGGCGGGGGACCTCATGAGCACAGACACGACCGTTTCGCAGGCCGAGACGCCCGCCCCGCAGTTCACTCTCGACCGCCGCAGGGCCGTGCCGGCGCTGATCGGTGACCACGAGGATTTCTTGATCGTCTCAGGGCTGGCCGGCACCTCCAAGGACATCGCCGCGCTGACCGACGACGGCGGCCATGCCTACACCATGGCGGGCGCCATGGGCGCGGCCACCATGACCGGCCTCGGTCTCGCCCTGGCGCGGCCGGACAAGCGCGTGCTGGTGGTCACCGGCGACGGCGAGCTTCTGATGAATGTGGGCTCGCTGGCGACTGTCGCCGTCCTGAACCCGTCCAATCTCGGCATCGTCTGCGTCGACAACGGCCATTACGGCGAGACCGGCAATCAGCTCAGCCACACCAGCCTCGGCGTGGATCTCGAGAAGATCGCGGCCGGCTCCGGCATCAAGGTCACCGCGGCCGTCGAGAGCGAGGCCGGCCTCGCGGCCGGCGCCCGGCTCCTGCGCGAGAGCAACGCCGCCTGCTTCGTGCTGCTCCGCGTCAGCCCGGACGAGCCGCCGCCCGCCTACAAGCGCCTGCTGGACCCGGCGGCCTGCAAGGTGCGCTTCCGCACCGCGCTGCTGGGCCAGCCTTGAGGCTTTCCGAGACGCGAACCCAACGCCCAAGGGAGGATGGCAAAAATGTCGGTTGCCGCTTTGGACAGAGACAGGATCACGCCCGAGGAATGGCAGATGCGGGTGGACCTCGCCGCCGCCTACAGGCTGGTGGACCATTTCGGCTGGTCCGACTTGCTCGGCACTCACCTTTCGGCGGGCGTACCCGGCGAGGAGAACGCCTTCCTGATCAACCCCTACGGGCTGCTCTTCGAGGAGATCACCGCCTCGTCCCTGGTCAAGGTCGACGAGGAGGGCACCATCCTGAGCGAGACCGACTACCCCATCAATCCGGCGGGCTTCACCATCCACTCGGCCGTGCACATGGCCCGTCCCGAGGTCGCCTGCGCCATACACAC
>JAKSBI010000865.1 GCA_022361215.1 Hyphomicrobiales bacterium
CGATCCGGGCTTCACCGGCTACCAGATCGACGGCGGCTATGCCGAGCTGACGGTGGCGGACGCCCGCTACTGCTTTCCGATCCAGGGGGACTACGGCGACGCCGAGGCGGCGCCGCTGCTCTGCGCCGGGCTGATCGGCCATCGGTCGCTCTCCATGGCCGGCGAGGCGGAGCGGCTCGGTGTCTACGGCTTCGGCGCGGCCGCCCATATCGTCGCCCAGGTAGCGCGCCATCAAGGCGCCCAGGTCTACGCCTTCACCCGGCCCTACGATAAGGCGGCCCAGGACTTCGCGCTCGGCCTCGGCGCGGTCTGGGCCAGCGGCTCCGACCAGGCGCCGCCGGTGGAGCTCGACGCGGCCATCATCTTCGCGCCCGTCGGCGCGCTGGTGCCCGCCGCGCTCCGGGCCGTGCGCAAGGGCGGCGTCGTGGTCTGCGGCGGCATCCACATGTCCGCCATCCCCTCCTTCCCCTACGACATTCTCTGGGGCGAGCGGGTGGTGCGCTCGGTCGCCAACCTCACCCGCCGGGATGCCGAGGAGTTCCTGGCGCTGGCGCCCAAGGTGCCGGTGCGGACCACGGTCGAGACCCTGCCGCTCGCCGAGGCCAACACCGCGCTGGCGCGCCTGCGGGAGGGCGAGCTGACCGGCGCGGCGGTGCTGGTGCCGTGAGAGTGTGAAGGGCGGCTTAAACCGCCTGCAGGTACTCGACGCCCGGCTCGGTGTTGATGCGGATCGGATCCTCTCCTCGAATGAGGAGCTCGTCATACTGATCCAGGGACCATTGATTGAGCGATGCGATGGCCTCGTCCGGGCTCAGGCCGAAATCCGCGACCGTGGCGTCGAAGTCCGCTCTGGGCCAGATGCTGCGCGCCGTCAGGGCCGAGAGCAGGCGCTGGCGCTGCACGGCACTGGCGATCTCGGCGAACTCGATGGGCGGGCTGGGCTCGCTCTTCACGGGCTGCGGCAGGCCCGGTGCGGCCGCGATGGCGGGCCCGCTCGCCGCGTGCCCGACGCCCGAGGGAAGCGACGGCTGTTCCGGCCCCTGCGCAAGGGCCGGTCTGGGCTTGGCCGGCGTCGTCTGGGGGAGCTGCGGCGCATCCAGGTTCAGCGCCCCGTGGACCTGCTCCGACAGGCGCGTGAACTCGGCCGTGTGACGCGCATCGTCGACGGGCAGCGCGGTGGCCGTCCGCGCCAGTTTGAGACGTTGGTCCTGGTCGACGCTCGCGAGCAGCGCACAGAGCTGCGCCAGCCGGTCCGGGTTTTTCCGATGCCATGCCTGATTGGCGGCGAGGCCGACGCGCTCCGCCTCGCTCAGGTCCGTCAGCCCGTCGGCGAAGGCCTCCAGCCGGTCGGCCTGCGCGGCGAAGCCGGGGCCCGAGGGCAGCTCCGATACGAGCGCCAGGGTGACCAGGAGCAAGGCCTTGCGATACCGGTTCGACGGCACGATCATCGCGTCGCTCGCCTCCGGCAGGCGGAACAGCAGCACACGATCCTGCGGCTCGGACCGGAAGAGGGAGCAGACGGGGTCCGGCGCGAGGCCGAAGCCGAACCGCGACAGCGTGCGGGCCAGCCCCTGCACCTGCTCGGGACCCGTCCCGGCGCCCATGCCGCCATTGACCACCTGCAGCAGGGCTTCGCAGACCACCAGCCCCTCGGCCTGGTCCACCGTGGTTTCGAGCCAGAGCAGGGCCCGCTGGCTTGCCTCCGACATCACCGCTGGCCGCAGCGGTGGAGAGAGCTCACCGATCGCTTGGAGCGAGTCTGGCGCCAAATCCCCCGAACCACGCATGAATGAACCCCCCTGGTACAACTGATTCGCTCGATCCAGTTTAGCCCATGTCCCCCGGCTGTGGAGCCGGATGTGCCATCGCGCCCCGATGCGGGGTGTTCTGTCACAGTCGTCCATGCCAGAGGGCACTGGTGTCCGGGATTTCGGGAGCGTGTCGCGTTGCACGACAGACGCGGCCTCGGTTTCCGGCCAAGCTCGTGCGCCCAGACAGCCGTCCGGGAAGCCCCCTCCGGCGTCATCCCGGCGAAGGCCCAGTGGTGTCCGGGATTTAAGGAATAGGGGTCTGTCCCCTGTCTCCTCGTCTGTCTCCTCGTCATGCCCGGCAACGACGACGGCTGGGTCCGGGCTTCGCTCGGGTCCCGGACACCCGTCAGCCCGAATAGGTCGCCAGCTCGATCAGGTTGCCGTCCGGGTCGTTGATGTAGAGCGAGGTGATCTGCCCCACGGCGCCGGCTCTGCCCACCGGTCCCTCGACGATGGCGACATTCTCGCGCTTCAGGACCGATGCCACCTCCTCGAGCGGCCGGTCGACGATGAGGCAGAGGTCGCCCGAGCCGATGCCCGCATAGTTCCGCGTCTCCTGGCCCAGGGTCTGGAGGTTGATCTTCTGGTTGCCGAAGTGCAGCGCGCGCCGGCCGTCGGCGAACGTCGCGGGCTCCATGCCGAGCACGCGCGAATAGAAGGCGACGGACCGCTCAATGTCGCGGACGGTCAGGACCACGTGGTCGATATGACTGATCATAGCTCTTGCCGGACTTGAAGATGGTGGATCTGGAGGCCCGCGCAGGCTCGGTGGCGGGGCGCGCGAAGTCAAGCCGGAAGACCGGGCTTGAGCGAAGGCCGCCGCCGCGCACCGCGCAATTTCGCGACCGCCTCTGCCAACTGTTCCCGGACATTCGTGCTAGGATGCGCAAATGGTTGAAGGACAGGCCCTCTTGAAATCCGCTCGCATCGGTGCTTGGAGCCGGCCGTGAGGTCCGGGCTCTCGTTCTGGCTGCAGCTCGTGGTGTTCGTGCTGCTGCTGGGGGCGTCCGGTGCGCTCTGGTTCGGCAAGGAGGACGTCACCGAGGTGTTCGCCGCCATCACCGGCGCGGACGCCGAGCGTGAGCGTGCCGCCCGGCCGCGCGGCCAGCGCAAGGTGCCGGTGGTCGTGCGCCGCGTCGGCCTCTCCGACAACGACGTCGTCATCGAGGCCATCGCCACGGCGCGCGCCAAGCGCTTCGTCACGCTCTTTCCGGAGGCGGCGGGCGAGATCGTGCAGCTCGGCGTGCAGGCCGGCGACCGGGTGAAGCGCGGGCATGTCATCCTGCGCCTCGATGCGCGCACCGCGGAGCTTGCCGTCGAGGTGGCCAAGGTGCGCCTCGTCGAGGCCGAGCGGCTGCTGGCGCGCGCCGCCCGGCTGCACAAGAGGAACGTCAACTCCCAGGCCAAGGTGGACGACGCGCGCACCGTCATGCAGCGCACGCGCCTCGAGCTGGAGCAGGCCCAGGACGCGCTCTCCCGGCGCACCATGCGCGCGCCCTTCGACGGCTTCGTCGGCATCCCGAAAGCCGAGACCGGCGACCGGGTCACGACCACCTCGGACATTATCACGATGGACGACCGCAGCGAGCTGCTGGTCGAGATCGAGGTGCCGGAGCAATATCTGGCGCGCCTGAAGGTCGGCCAGAAGGTCTCGGCCCGCACGCCGAGCTTCGGCGAGCGGCGCTTCGAGGGCGTGGTCGGCAAGATCGACAGCCGCATCGACCCGGCCTCGCGCGCCGTCACCATCCGCGCGCACCTGCCCAACCCCAACGACGACCTCAGGCCGGGCATGTCGTTCGCGGTGGAGCTGGCCATACCGGGCGAGACCTATCCCACGGTGCCCGAGCTCTCGCTGCAGTGGCGCAACGGCGAGAGCTATGTCTGGCGCGTGCGCGGGCAGACGGCGGAGAAGGTGACCGTGCGCACCGTCAAGCGGCGCAACGCCGTCATCCTGGTCGATGGCGACATCGGGGAAGGCGATCTGGTCGTCTTCGAGGGCGTGCAGCGGGTGCGCGAGGGCCGCCCGGTCAGCTTCGTCGAGCCGAAGCCCGAACCGAGCGGCTGACGCCATGGCGCATCCTGCGGACATGGGCCATGCCGCCGGCAGTCTTCCGGGCTTGAGCGTGCGCCGGCCCTATCTGGCGGCGGTCGCGAACGTGCTGATCATCCTGGCCGGCATCGCGGCCGTGCTCGGCGTCGAGGTGCGCGAGCTGCCGGACGTGGACCGCCCGATCGTCTCGGTGCGCGCCGACTTTCCCGGCGGCTCGCCGGAGACCATCGACGCCGAGATCACCAAGATCCTGGAAGGCGCTGTCGCCCGGGTGAACGGCGTCAAGGCCGTGCGCTCGTCGAGCGAGGAGGACAATCTGCGCATCCGGGTCGAGTTCCGGCCCTCCGTCGAGCTGATCGACGCCGCCAACGACGTGCGCGAGGCGGTCAACAGGGTGCTGGCCGAGCTGCCCGACGGCGTCGAGAACGTGCGCGTGGTCAAGGCCGACGCCGACGCCTATCCCATCGTCCGGCTCTCGGTCTACAGCGACACCCTGCCCATCGAGGACATCACGCGCACGGTCGAGGACGAGATCATCCCGCAGCTCATGGCGGTCGAAGGCGTGGCGGACGTGACGCTGTTCGGCGACCGCAAGCGCGTCATGCGCGTGGTGATCGATCCCATGCGCCTGGCCAGCTACAAGCTCTCCGTCGCAGATGTCGCCGCCGTCCTGAAGAACGCCCGCTACGACGTGCCCGCCGGCAGCTTCAAGTCGCAGGAGCAGGAGGTGCTGGTCCGTGCCAACGCCTCGGTCACGCGGCCCGAGCAGGTCGAGCGCCTGATCGTCCGCGACCCGGTGCGCATCGGCGACGTGGCCAACGCCTTCTTCGGGCCGAACGATCCGCTGAACTACGTGCGGCTCGACGGCCGCACCGTCATCAATCTGGGCATCGTCCGGCAGCCGCAATCGAACACCGTCTCGATCTCCCGCGGCGTGCAGCGCGTCGTCGCCCGCGTCAACGCCGGCTTCAAGGACCTGACCGTCCGCAAGACCTCCGACGACGCCAAGTTCATCGAAGGCGCCATCCGCGAGGTGCTGATCACCCTGGCGCTCGCGGTGACGATCGTGGTCACGGTCACCGCCCTCTTCATCGGCCAGCTGCGCGCCGCCCTGATCCCGGCCGTCACCATCCCCGTGGCGCTGATCGGCACCATCGCCTCGATCTGGCTGTTCGGCTTCTCCATCAACCTGATCACGCTGCTGGCCCTGGTGCTGGCGGCGGGCCTGGTGGTCGACGACGCCATCGTGGTGCTGGAGAACACCCAGCGCCTGCGGTCCGAGGGCATGGCCTCGCGCGCCGCCGCCGTCATCGGCACCCGACAGGTCTTCTTCGCCGTCGTCGCCACCACCGTGACGCTGATCTCGGTGTTCCTGCCGATCTCGTTCCTGCCGTCGACCGCCGGGCGGCTCTTCGTGGAGTTCGGCGTGGTGCTGGCGGTGACGGTCTGCATCTCCTCCTTCGTGGCGCTTACGGTCTGCCCGATGATCGCGTCGCGGCTGCCGGACGCGCCGGCGGAGGGCGCATCGCGGCCGTCGCCGCGCCGTTTCGTCGGGCGCACCTTCAAGCGGCTCTACGCCTGGCTGCTCGACCGGGTGCTGGCGGCGCCGCTCGCCTTTATCGGCCTCTGCCCCGTCGTGGCCGTCGGCGCGGCCATCGTCTTCCAGCATCTGGACGAAGAGCTGGTGCCGAGCGAGGACCGGGGCATCATCACCGTGCTCCTGACCGGGCCGGACGGCGTCGGCCTCGACTACACCGACCGCCAGGTGGAACGGGTCGAGGAGATCCTGCGCCCGCTGGCCGACCAGGGCACAGTGACAGAAATCTTCACCATCACCGGCCGCTGGGACCTGAACCGCGCCTGGATCGACGCGCCGCTGCGCGACTGGTCCGAGCGGGACAAGAGCCAGGCGGAGCTGCAGGACGCGCTGGACGACCGGATCCGCTCGATTCCGGGGGCCCGGGCGCGCATCGTGCGGGCCAACAGCCTAGGGCTCAGGAACGCCGCGGGCGGCATCAGGTTCGCGCTCACGGGCGCCGACTACGGCCGCATCTTCGAGGTCGCCAACGATTTCGTGCTGGCCATGGAGCGCGACATCCCGGAGCTGCGCAACGTCAGGATCGAGTTCCGCGCTACCCAGCCGCAGCTCTCCGTCAGTATCGACCGGCGGCGGGCGGCGGATCTCGGCGTCTCCATCGAGAACCTGGCCTCGACCATCCAGGTGCTGGTGGACAATGACCAGGTCGGCGAGCTGACCATCGACGATCAGGTCGTGCCCATCGTCCTGCAGGCCACCGCCGGCGCGGTGGACGACCCGTCCGACCTGCGCAACCTCTACGCCGGCGGCGCCGACGGCAGCCTGGTATCGCTGGCGCAGCTCGTCTCCTTCAAGGAGAGCGCGGTCGCGGCCGAGCTCGACCGCCACGGGCAGCGCCGCGCCATCGAGATCGACGCCGACCCGGCCGCGGGCTTCTCGCTGCGGGAGGCCGTGGACGCCGTGCGCGCGCTGGCGGACAAGGAGCTGCCCTCGGGCATCGGCCTCGTCTTCCTCAACGCCGCCGCCGAGCTGGACGAGACCTCCCACGGCGTGCTCACCACCTATCTGATCGCCTTCCTGGTCGTGTTCCTGGTGCTGGTGGCGCAGTTCGAGAGCGTGACCAGCGCGCTGGTGGTGCTGTTCACTGTGCCTTTCGGCGTCTGCGCGGCGATCTTCGCGCTGGCGCTCACCGGCACCTCGATCAACATCTACAGCCAGATCGGCGTGCTGATGCTGATGGGCATCATGGCCAAGAACAGCATCCTGATGGTGGAGTTCGCCGATCAGCTCCGCGAGCAGGGCAGGAGCGTGATCGAGGCCGTGCGCGAGGCCTCGAACGTCCGCGTCCGGCCGATCTTCATGACCCTGGTCTCGACCGTGCTCGCCGGCTTGCCGCTGGTCCTGGGCAGCGGTCCGGGGTCGGAGTCCCGCGCCGCCATTGGCTGGGTCGTGTTCGGCGGCCTGGGCCTGGCGGCCGTTTTCACGCTGTTCCTGACGCCGGCGATCTACGCTCTGGTGGCCGGCTTCACGCGGCCGCGGCATGTCGAGTCCGAGCGTCTCGCCGAGGAGCTGGCCGACGCCGCGCGCACGTCCGGTTAGCGCCCTTCGGGGCTGATCGTGCCCACCCCGCTCCCCCTGCCCAACCACCCGATACAGGGTACCCTTGGGGTGGTTGGGCAGGGGGAGCGGGGTGGGCGAGTCCCATCAAGCCAAAGGGCTCTAGCAGCCGAGAAACCGGCGGTAGCGGGAGAACAGGGGCCAGAGCAGCGCAGACTGCTTCACCTTCGCCTTGGTCTTCAGGAACAGCTTCAGGGCCGAGACGAAGACCCAGCCCCTGGCGCGGAGCGGGACCAGCACGTCGCAGCGCGCCACCGCCTCGTCGGACCAGATGTCCTTGTAGGGCTCGTCGCCGACGCCGAAGTCGAGGGTCTCGAAGCCCTCGCGGCTGAGATGCTCGACGAAGTGCCGCAGCAGCAGCCGGCCCGGTCCGTACCGCTCGGCCGCGCCGTCGGTCATCGAGACGACCATGCCGTGGTAGCTGGTGCCCTGCCGCATGCCCAGATTGACCGCGATGATCTCCTCGTCGAGCGCGAGCGCGCACAGCATGACCGCATTGGGGCCGTCCCGGTCGCCATGGTCGATCAGGTGCTCGTAGAAGGACCGCACATGCGGCTTGTCGAAGAAGTTGGGCAGGCCGAGCTGCTCCAAGCGCGCCGACTTCTGGGCGATGAGGCAGTCCAGCATGTGCCGCCGCTCCTCGCGGGTCCGGGCGACCCGGAACGCCAGCGTGCCGAGCTTGGCCAGGTGGCGCTCGCAGCGGCGGTCGTTGCGGCGCATCTTGGCGTGGGCCTTGGAGGCGTAGAGCGCCTCCCAGTCCGGCGTGAGCGCCATGCGATAGGAGGTGCAGCCGCACTGGAACAGCGGCAGATGGGCGAGGGGGTTGCGCTGCGCCACCTCGAAGGCGGGCAGGCCGTAGAGCGCCAGCGCGTCGGCCGGCGGCAGCGCGGCGAAGACGCGCGCCCAGAAGGCCTGCGCGGTCTCCGCCGTCACCAGCGCGCGGCAAGCGGGCGAGAACAGGCCGCAATGATAGGTCGAATGCGTGCCGCCCGGCCAAACCAGAACCGTGAACGGCCCCCGCCGCTCCTGCATCAGCGGCAGCAGGAACAGGGGCTCTCCATTGGCGGCTTCGCCGACGACGATCAGAGGCGAGACGTTCGGGGCGTCCCTATGGGCGGCATACCAGGCCCGCGCCCAGACCGGATCGGAGAACGGAACCGCGGCACAGCCCCGCAGACGGTCCCAGGCCGAGGCCGCCTCTTCGGTGCGGGAGACGGCCCGGATGCGAAGCCCGCCGAGCGCGTCGCGAACGTCGCTGGCGTGCGCTGCCGTATCTGAATAGAACGGTAAATCGAGCACCGGCATGTCCGCCCCGCTGTCTTTCGATCGGGCAATGCCTTCCGGGCCTGGTCTTCGACAGTGCCAATAATCTCTATGCCTCATTTTGGGCTGGACTTCACGTAAACGTGAGCGAAGGGGTTAACCAACGCTTACGCGCCCTGCCGGTGTTTTTTCCTTGGATTCGGCGGCCGATTGTCGACTTCAGCACCGCAACGTGAATGTCCACAGACCCTAATGCGACAGCAGCACCGGCGCGGTCGTGCGGCGCAGAACCGTGTCGGTGACGCCGCCGAAGAAATCCTCGCGGAACTTGGAGTGCTCGTAGGCGCCCATCACGATCAGGTCCGGCGCATGGTCGTCGGCGTAGTCGAGCAGCGTCCGCCCCACGTCGTCGCTCTTGCTCAGGCGGACCCATTCGGCCGTCACCCCGTGATTGGCGAGATGGGTCTCGATGTCCCGGCCCGGCGCCGGCCGGGGGCCGTCCCCGATGGTCAGCACCGTCACCTGCGCCTGGCCCTCCAGGATCTGCATGGCGTCGGCCAGAGCGCGTGCGGCGCTGCGCCCGCCGTCCCAGGCGACCAGGGCGCGGCTCTGCAGCACCTCTCTCTCGAAGCCTGCCGGAACGACCAGGAGCGGCCGCCCGGTTCTGAGCGCGATACGGTCCGGGTGCAGGATCAGGCGCGCATCGGCCGCGTCCTCGTCGAAGCGCCCGAGCAGCGTCAGGTCGTGGTACTTGGCACAGTCCGAGACGATCAGGTCCGGCCGCCCGGACTCGCTCAAGAGCGGCACGTCCGCGAGCCCTTCGGCGGCCGCGCGTGCGGCGAACTGGGCGCGCGCCTCGTCCAGCACGGCCGAGTTCGCGGTCTCGAGGATGGCGCGGGTCTCCGCGCTCATCCAGCGGGCGCTGGCGGCATAGTCCGCCGCCGCGCCGTGGGCCAGCAGGCCCGTCAGCTTCGCCCCGTGCCGCCGGGCCAGGGCGGCGCCCATGCGCAGCGCCGCATCGGCGCCGGCGCTGCCGTCATAGGCCACCAGCAGATCTTTGATCGCCATCTCGCTCTCCCAGTTCTCGTCCCGTGCGGCGCGGCCTACTTGAAGGGCCAGGGCAGGTCCGCCAGCTCCTGCAGGTACCCCGGCGGGAAGTCGCGGTTCAGCGCCCAGGCGAGCGCGAGCAGGACACCGAGCCCGCCGGTCGTCAGCATCGCCACCCTGGTCCAGTCCTGGCCCGCGCGCAGCCTCAGGAACAGCACGAAGAAGACCGAGAGCGCGATCACGAAGCCGACCAGCGCGGTGAGCGCGATCAGCCCGAGCAGCCAGGCCAGCATCTGCCAGAGCCCGTAGGGGGCGGTCGCGTCCTCGCCGACCTGCTCCTGGTCCGCGATGACCGGCGCGGTGTTCGGCGCGCGCAGCATCTGCAACAGAACCAGGGCCGCGGCGGCCAACGTGAACCCGGACACCGCCAACGGGAAGACCTTGTCGATCAGCACGTCGATGGTGACGGCATTGTAGACCGCGACGACCAGGAACCCGACGATCAGCCCGGCGAAGATCAGGGCCGGCGTCTTGCTCTCGGGCGGCGGCTTGCGGTCCTCCTCCGCCTGCGCCTCCATGATCTGAGAGGACTGGCGCGCGCCGAGCCAGACCGAGACCACGGTGATGACCAGCAGAATGCCCACGGTCGGCGTCGCGAAGTAGTCCCAGAACCCCTTGCGCATGCCGAACTGCACCGCCTGATAGGTGTAGACCTCCGCCTGATTGGCCAGCACGAAGCCGATCAGGAAGGCCGGCCGCGGCCAGTCGAAGCGGCGCATGAAGACGCCGAGCAGGCCGATGGCCACCAGCGCGGCCAGGTCCCAGAGCGTCTGCTTGGACTGGAAGGCCGCGAAGCAGATCATCATGAACAGGAACGGCGCCAGGATCGGGAACGGGATCGTGGTCAGCCGCGCGATGTGACCGGACAGGATCACGCACAGCCCCGCCCCCACCACATTGGCGAGCGCCAGCGACCAGACGATGGTGTAGGTGGTGTTCAGCTCGCTGCTGATCATCGACGGGCCCGCCTCCAGGCCCAAGAGGATCATGCCGCCGAGAAACACCGCCATGGAGCCGGAGCCGGGGATGCCGAAGAGCAGCGTCGGCACCAGCCCGCCGCCTTCCTTGGCGTTGTTCGAGCTTTCGGGCGCGATGATGCCGCGGATCTCGCCGGCGCCGAATTTCGAGCGGTCCTTAGTGGTCTGCACCGCATGGCCGTAGGCGATCCAGTCGACGACCGAGCCGCCGAGCCCGGGGATCACGCCGACCACGGTGCCGATGCCCGCGCAGCGCAGGCTGAGCCACTTGTTGCGCCACCAGTCCCGGACCCCGTCCAGATAGCCGGCGCCGAGCCGGCCGGTCTCCGAGATCGAGCGGTCCTGGCGCAGCAGCGCGACGATCTCGGGCACGGCGAAGATGCCGAGGCCGACGATCACGAGCTGCAGGCCGTCCTGCAGATACCAGGAGCCGAAATCCATCCGCGGCGTGCCCTGCGCCGGTGCCTCGCCCATGGCGCCGATGGTCAGGCCGAGACCGGCCGCCACCAGCCCCTTAAGCAGGCTGCGCCCGGCGAGCGCGCCGACCATGGAGAGGCCGAGGATGGTCAGCATCAGGAGCTCCGGCGTGCGGAAGCTCAGGATCAGGGGCCGCGCCAGCAGCACGAAGAAGGTCAGGATCAGCGCGCCGAACAGCCCGCCGAAGAGCGAGGACGTGAAGGCCGCCGCAAGGGCGCGCGCGGCCTCGCCCTGCTTGGAGAGGGGAAACCCGTCGAGCACCGTCGCCTGGCTCGAGGACGAGCCCGGAATGCCCATCAGGACGGAGGAGAACGTGTCGGAGGTCGGGATGACCGCGACCAGCCCGACCATCATCGCCAGGCCGGAGATCGGATCGATGCCGTAGAGGAACGGCAGCAGCATCGACAGCCCGGCGATCCCGCCAAGGCCCGGGAACACGCCGACGCAGAGCCCCAGAACCACCCCCAGCGCGAGATATCCCAGATGCTGGATCGAGAAGATCAGCCCGAAGGCTTCGCTGAGGGCCGGAACGGCGATGGTGAAGAAGTCCATGACGATGCCCCGAAGACTGCCGGCCGGAGGACGCGGCCCTCACCCGTCTTGGCTCGCCCGAGGCGACGGAGGAGGGCCGCGTTACTGGCCGATGCGGTTATTTGAGCGAGACGCCGAAGCGATCCTTGAGCCATGTCTGGACCCAGGCTTTCGCTTCGGGCGGCACGTTGATGGCCTGCGCCTTCTTGGCTTCCGCCGCCGTCCCGGTGAGCTGCGGATAGACGCCCAGGCGCTTCTTGGATTTCTCGGCGAAGTCCGGCCGCTCGGTCACCGCCTTGAAGGCGCCGGCATAGGCCGCGATGACCTTCGGGTCGGTCCCCTTGGGCAGGAAGACCATCTTCTGCGCCGGGAAGCCGGCCGTGAAGAACGCCCTCCAGGCCTCCCAGGCCGGCCCTGACGGCTCCTTGCCTTTGACCTTGATATAGACCTCCTTGAAGCTCGGCAGATCCGGGAAGGTCGGGTCGCGCACGATCTTGCCGCTGGCGTCGAGCGCGCCCCAGGTCCAGAGCGGGATGGCCGTGCCTTCCTTGACCAGCGGGGTGACCTTGGAGAGGAAGGACGAGGTCGTCTGGTAGTCGATGTTGACCTCGCCGCGCTCGAAGGCGAGGCGGCCGGCGCCGCGGCCCTTCATGCCGAAGATCGGCTCGACCTTCATGCCGAGCAGCTCGAAAGCGAGCAGCGGGACGAGATCGAGCGACGTCGCGCCCTGGGAGCCGTAGAGCAGCTCCTTGCCCAGCAGCGCCTCGATGTCGTCGACCGACTTCACGCCCAAGGACTTGTTGACGTAGAAGACGCCGCCCGTGGGCGTGGCCAGCACCACGTTCCAGTCCTTGTATTCATAGCGCACCCGGCGGTCGCCCAGGAGATAGGGGAACTGGGTCGAGCCCGACGTGCCGAAGATCGTCAGGCCGTCGGCCTTGGCCCGGGTCTGGAAATAGTTGGCGCCCTTGGTGGAGCCCGCGCCCGGCATGTTCTTGATCACGACGGCGGGCTTGCCGGGCAGCGCCTCGGACAGAAGCGGGGCGTAGAACCGGGACCATTTGTCGGACCCGCCCCCTTCCTTGAAGGGAATGATCCATTCGATGGTCTTGCCGGAGAAGTCGGCCTCGGCCTTGGCGGGCGTGGAAGAGGCGAACGCCATGGCGCCGGTGACAACGGCCAGGCAGACGCCGCGCGTGAGATGAGAGAGCATGGGACTTGAGTCCTCCCTGATTGAACGAACCGGGGAGGCCGATCGCGATATGTCCATGCAGGCCAACCCCCGAGGGGCTGGGCCAGACCGGCAATCTTCCTCCCGCCGGATCGCGCCAAGACTTGGTTTTGTGCAACAGCGCGATCTCAGTAAGTCCCTTCCTACGCCGTCAACCTTTCATTAACCTTGCACGTCAGGGAGGAAGCTTGGTACGCGCCATGCGTATTGCGCTGATTGAGGATAATGCCGTTCTGGCGGACGCGATTGCCCGTGTGCTGAGCGATCACGGACATTCGGTGGATTGCTTCGTCGACGGGGTCTCGGCGGACCATCATTTGCAGCACGAAGGCTGCGACCTGGCGATCATCGACATCAATCTGCCGGAGCTGTCGGGCCTCGACCTGCTGCGCCGCATGCGGCAGCGGCGCGAGGCGGCGCCGGTGCTGCTCCTGACCGCGCGCACCGACACGGCCGACCGCGTCTCCGGGCTCGACGCCGGCGCCGACGACTATCTGGTCAAGCCGTTCGCCATGGCCGAGCTGATGGCGCGCGTGCGCGCCCTGATGCGGCGCCGGCCCGACCTCGCCGCCGCCAAGGAGCGGCTCGGGCCGCTGGAGTTCGACCGCTCGGCCCGCCGGCTCTACGCGCCCGACGGCGAGATCGTGCTGCCGCGCAAGGAGCTGGCGCTGTTCGAATGCCTGGTCGACCGCAGGGGACGGATCGTCTCGCCGGAGGACATCCTGGATCATATCTACGGCGTGGGCTCGGACTCCGAGGCGGGCGTGGTGCAGACCTATGTGTCCCGGCTGCGCAAGCGGCTCGACCCCTACGGCGTCGCGATCCGCACCGCCCGCGGCCTGGGCTATCTGCTGGATGCGGGGTCCGAGTGACGTGATACGCCAGGCGCGCTCCCTGCGGGGTCGGCTGCTGTGGATCCTGCTGCCGCCGATGATCGTCGTCGCCTCGGGCGCGGCGCTCTGGCGGTATCAGACGGCGTGGACGACGGCGGAACGGCTCTACGACAAGACGCTGCTGGCGGTCACTTTGGCGATCTCCGCCGAGGTGTCGACCACGGGCGGCGACCTGCTGGCGGAGGAGAAGCTGGAGCTTCTCACGAGATATCTCGGCGACCAGATCTTCTACCGGGTCGACGGGCCGGGCGAGGGCATCGTCACGGGCTATGCCGATGCTCCAACCCCACCCGAGGGGGTGAAGGCGGAGCCGGGCAAGCCGCTGTTCTTCAGCGCCAGCTACCGCGGCGAGCCGGTGCGGGCGGCGATCTATCGCGAGCTGGTCGTGGGCGCGGGCCCGGACAGCCTCAGCGGCTGGATGCAGGTCACCGCCTGGCAGACCATCCGCCAGCGCCAGAGCTTCGCCTCGGGCCTGGCCAGGCGCAGCCTGTGGCTGATGGCGGCGATCGTCGTGGTCGCGGGCCTGGTGCTCTGGTTCGGCGTGCGGTCCGGATTGCAGCCGCTCCTGGACCTCGAGGCCGCGGTCGCCAAGCGCTCGCAAAGCAACCTGTCGCCGATCGCCCGGTCCGTGCCCAGCGAGGTGGTCCGGCTGGTCGGTGCCATGAACGCCCTGTTCGGCCGGCTGCGGGACGCCATGACCGCGCGCGAGGTGTTCATCGGCGATGCGGCCCATCAGCTACGCAACCCGATCGCCGCGATCCGCAGCCAGGCCGAGGCGGCCGCCGCCGCCAACGACCCGGCCGAGATCAGCGACCGGCTGGCCGGCGTCGCCGATGCGGCTCATGCGGCCAGCCGGCTGGCGCAGCAGCTGCTGTCCTCGGAGAAGGCGCGCAGCGGCATCGTCTCCGGACAGGCCCGCTTCGATCTGGGCGAGCTGGTCGCGGAGGTGGCGCGCGCCCACGCGCCGGAGGTGCTGCGCCGGGGCGGCGACTTCAGCTTCGACGGGCCGGGGCGGCCGCTGCCGGTCACGGGCGACGAGGCCATGATCCGCGAGGCCGTCGAGAACCTCCTGGACAACGCGCGACGCTACGGTCTCGGCGCTGGCGGGCGGATCGAGGTCGGCGTCTCCCGCGAGGGGCCGCTGGCGAGGATCACGGTCGCCGACGACGGGCCGGGCGTGCCGAAGGAAGCCCGGACGTCCGTCTTCGACCGCTTCAAGCGCGCGGCCGGCGACGTCGACGGCTGCGGCCTGGGCCTGGCCATCGTCCGCGACGTGGCCCGCGCCCATGACGGCGACGCCTGGCTGGAGGCGGGCGAGGGCGCCTGCTTCACGATGACGCTGCGCTGCGCGCCGGGCG
>JAKSBI010000049.1 GCA_022361215.1 Hyphomicrobiales bacterium
CCCATGAAGACAGCCACCGTCACCGCCGGACTTGCCGCCGGGCTCGCCCTCGCCGCGACGCCGGCTTTCGCGCATGGGGGCGAGGCGATGCCGTCGCTCGGGTCGGGGCTTCTGCATCCCCTGACCGGCCTCGACCATGTGTTGGCGATGGGTGCCGTCGGCCTGTGGGCCGGGATCCAGGGCGGGCGGGCGACCTGGGCTCTGCCCGCCGCCTTCCTCGCCATGACGATGGCGGGCGCCGGGCTCGCTGTCGCCGGATGGACCCTGCCGCTGGTGGAGGCTGGGATTCTGGCCTCGGTCGTGATCGTCGGATTGCTCGTCGCCCGCATGGTGGCGCTGCCGGCCGTCTACGGCGCGGCACTGGTCGGTGCCTTTGCCGTGCTCCACGGCCAGGCCCATGGGGCGGACGCGCCGGCGGGCCTGGGCGCGGCGCTCTACGCCGCAGGCTTCGCGCTGACCACGGCCGGGCTGCTCGTCGCGGGCCTCGGCCTTGCCGCGCTCGCCGGGGGCCGGCTGTCGCCCGTCTGGGTGCGCGGCGCCGGCGCGGTCACGGCCGCCTGCGGGCTCGTGCTGGCGGTGATCTGAGGGGGCGGCCAAATGAAACCGGGCGAAATCGTCGCCGCCGAGGGCGAGATCGAGCTGAACGCCGGCCAGCCGACCGTGACGCTGAGCGTGGCCAACACCGGCGACCGGCCGGTGCAGGTGGGCTCGCACTACCATTTCTACGAGACCAACGAGGCCCTCGATTTCGACCGCGAGCAGGCGCGGGGCATGCGCCTCGACATCCCGGCGGGTACGGCGGTGCGCTTCGAGCCCGGCCAGTCCCGCGAGGTGGTGCTGGTGCCCTATCGCGGCGGGCGCGCGGTCTACGGCTTCAACCAGAAGGTCATGGGCGCGCTTTAGCGGGTCGGGAGGAACACGCCATGCCTGATAAGATCGGCCGCGCTGCCTATGCCGCCATGTACGGGCCGACCGTCGGCGACCGCGTGCGGCTCGCCGACACGGCGCTGTTCGTCGAGGTGGAGAAAGACTTCACCACCTATGGCGAGGAGGTGAAGTTCGGCGGCGGCAAGGTGATCCGCGACGGCATGGGCCAGGCCCAGGCCTCGCGCGCCGAGGGCGCCGTCGACACGGTGATCACCAATGCGCTGATCGTCGACCACTGGGGCATCGTCAAGGCCGATGTGGGGCTCAAGGACGGCCGCATTGCGCGCGTCGGCAAGGCTGGCAACCCGGACACGCAGCCCGGCGTGGACATCGTGGTCGGGCCGGGCACCGAGGCCATTGCCGGCGAGGGCAAGATCCTGACCGCCGGCGGCTTCGACGCCCATATCCACTTCATCTGCCCGCAGCAGATCGAGGAGGCGCTGACCTCGGGCGTGACCACCATGCTCGGCGGCGGCACCGGCCCGGCCACCGGCACGAACGCCACCACCTGTACGCCCGGCCCCTGGCATATCGGGCGCATGCTGCAGGCGGCGGACGGCTTCCCCATGAACCTCGCCTTCGCGGGCAAGGGCAATGCCAGCCGGCCCGAGGCTCTGGTCGAGCAGGTGGCGGGCGGCGTCTGCGCCTTGAAGCTGCACGAGGATTGGGGCACCACGCCCGCCGCCATCGACTGCTGCCTCGGCGTCGCCGACGACATGGACGTGCAGGTGATGATCCACACGGACACGCTGAACGAGTCCGGCTTCGTGGAGAACACCATCGCCGCCTTCAAGGGGCGCACCATCCACGCCTTCCACACCGAGGGCGCCGGCGGCGGCCACGCGCCGGACATCATCAAGGTCTGCGGCGAGGCCAACGTGCTGCCGTCCTCGACCAACCCGACACGGCCCTACACGGTGAACACCATCGACGAGCATCTGGACATGCTGATGGTCTGCCACCATCTGGACCCGAGCATCCCGGAGGACATCGCTTTCGCCGAGAGCCGCATCCGCCGCGAGACCATCGCCGCGGAGGACATTCTGCACGACCTCGGCGCCTTCTCGATCATCGCCTCGGACAGCCAGGCCATGGGCCGGGTCGGCGAGGTGCTGATCCGCACCTGGCAGACCGCCGACAAGATGAAGCGCCAGCGCGGCCCGCTCCCGGAGGATGGGCCCGAGAGCGACAATCACCGGGTCAAGCGCTACATCGCCAAATACACCATCAACCCGGCCATCGCCCACGGGATCGCCGCCCATATCGGCTCGGTCGAGGCGGGCAAGCTGGCCGATCTGGTGCTCTGGTCGCCGGCCTTTTTCGGGGTGAAGCCCGATCTGGTGCTGAAGATGGGCACCATCGCGGCGGCGCCCATGGGCGACCCGAACGCCTCGATCCCGACGCCGCAGCCCGTGCACTACCGGCCCATGTTCGGCGCCTTCGGCCGGTCCATGACCGAGAGCGCCGTGACCTTCGTCTCCAGGGCCGCGCTCGACGACGGCGTGGGCGAACGGCTCGGGCTCGCGAAGCCGCTGATGGCGGTGGAGAACACCCGCGGCGGCATCTCCAAGGCCGACATGGTGCTGAACGACGCGCTTCCCGAGATGGAGGTCGACCCCGAGACCTACGAGGTGCGCGCCGACGGCGAGCTTTTGACCTGCGAGCCGGCGGACGAGCTGCCCATGGCGCAACGCTATTTCCTGTACTGAGGCGAGGACCATGACCACAGAGATACGCGACCGCGCCGCCAGCGTCCGGCCTGCCGGGTCGTGGACGGGAGCGGCGGCCGACACCGTCGAGCTGGCTTACGACGAGCGCCACCGGCGCCGGGTGATGCTGACCTGCCTGAGCGGCCGGAAGGTGCTGCTGGATCTCGCCGAGGCGCAGGTGCTCGGCCATGGCGATGCGCTCGACGCGGGCGGGGGCGTCCTGATCGAGGTGCGGGCCGCGCCGGAGCGGCTGGCGGAGATCGCCTGCGCCGACCCGACCGAGCTGGTGCGCGTGGCCTGGCATCTCGGCAACCGGCACCTGCCGACGCAGATCCTCGGCGACCGGCTGCGCATCCGCGAGGACCACGTCATCGTCGACATGGTGCGCGGCCTCGGGGCCGAGGTGACGCTGATCGAGGCTCCGTTCGATCCCGAAGGCGGCGCCTACGGGAACGGGGGCGGGGGCCATTCCCACCACGGAGGACACCATCACAGCCATGCCTAGCGAGGACGCCTCTCTCTACCGCCTGATGTCGTGGCTCTCGCCGAGCTATCCGGTCGGGGCCTACACCTACAGCCATGGGCTCGAATACGCCGTGGAGCGGGGCTTCGTCTGCAACGCGGAGACGGCGCGGCTCTGGATCGAGGATCTGGTGGCGCGCGGCGGCGGCTTCAGCGACGCCGCCTTCCTGGCCGCGGCCCATCGCGCGGCGGCGGCCGGCGACGACGAGGGCGTGCGGCAGGTGGCGGAGCTGGCGGCGGTCTTCGTGCCCACCCGGGAGCTGGCGCTCGAAAGCCATGCTCAGGGCCGCGCGTTCCGCGACGTCACCATGAAAGCCTGGCCCTGCGCCGCGCTGGACCGGCTGGTGCGCGACTGGTCCGGGCCGCTGGCCTATCCGGTCGTGGTCGGCGTCGCGGCCGCCGGGCACGGCATGGCGCTGCCCCCGGTGCTGATCGCCTATCTGCACGCTTTCTCCAGCAACCTGGTCTCGGCGGTCGTGCGCCTGGTCCCGCTCGGGCAGACCGAGGGCCAGAAGATCACGGCGCGGCTGGAGGCGACCATCTCGGCCGTGGCGTCCGCCGCCGCGGCCTGCCGGCTCGACGAGCTCGGCACGGCGGTGCCCCGCGCCGACCTCTGCTCCATGAACCATGAAACGCAATATACGAGGTTGTTCAGATCATGACGTCCGAGACACATGGGCCGCTGCGCGTCGGCATCGGGGGGCCCGTCGGCTCCGGCAAGACCGCGCTCACCGATGCGCTCTGCAAGGCGATGCGGGACCGCTATTCCGTGGCCGTCATCACCAACGACATCTACACCAAGGAGGACGCCCAGTTCCTGATCCGCTCGGGCGCGCTGCCCGAAGAGCGCATCGCGGGCGTGGAGACCGGCGGCTGCCCGCACACCGCCATCCGCGAGGACGCCTCCATCAACCTGGCCGCGGTCGCCGACATGCGCATGGCCTTCCCGGATCTCGACCTGGTGATCATCGAATCCGGCGGCGACAACCTGGC
>JAKSBI010000572.1 GCA_022361215.1 Hyphomicrobiales bacterium
GCGCCCGAGCCGTAGTCCTCCGTGATGTGGCGGCTGCCAATGGATTCCTGCTTTCGCAGGAATGACGATTAAATCTACCGCTCGCGGCAGGATGGGAGGTCGTGCAGGACGTTGCCCCCGCTTTACTTCCCCCCGCGCCCCCTTTAACATATTCGTGATATATCAACTGGCTGGAGCGGGTCCGGGTCCCGTCGTGCCATGGCGACGTATGAAGGAAAGCGCACCATCGACGGGCTCGTGGTCACGGCCGACGGCCGGCCGCTGGACGAGCATTACGGCGTCTCCCAGTTCACCAAATGGGGGTTCGAGTGGTCCTATGAGGGGGAGTCGCCGCAGCAGCTGGCGCTGGCCATCCTGGTCGATCACCTGGGCGACGAGGCGCGGGCGCTCCGCTTGAGCGAGGCCTTCATGAAGGAGGTGGTCGCGAATTTCGATAACGACTGGGAGCTGACCGGGGCCGAGATAGACGCGGCCCTGGCGAGACTGGAATAGGGTTGACGGTCATCCGAATTGGCCGGACCTTTGACAAGGCGTCTTAGGGGTCTTGCAGGCACAACAACAAGAACACTGGGAATTTGTGCGTTTCGACAACAGGGAGGAGTAGATGACCCAATCGCATCCTATCGGGATGGCGGTCTGCGTCGCGCTGACGACCGTCGTCGTGGCGTTGGCGGTGAAGCCGGCATGGGCCGCGGAGCACAACTGAAAGATGCCGACGAGCTGGGGCGGCGGGCCGCTCCAGGAGATCGGCGCCAAGGCCTTCGCCAACAAGGTGGCCGAGCTGACCGAGGGCCGCGTCAAGGTCCAGGTGTTCCCGAGCGGCACCCTGACCAAGGGCCTCGAGGTGCGCAGCGCCGTCGCCAAGGGCGTGGCCGAGGCCGGCCACACCTGGATGGGCTACGATTGGGGCAAGGACAAGACCACGGTCCTGTTCGGCGGCTTCGCCGGCAGCATGGACACCGAGCGCATGCTGCACTGGATCTACGAGGGCGGCGGGCTGAAGCTGTGGCGCGACTACAATGAGGAGAGGTTCGGCGTCGTCTCCTTCCCGTGCTTCGCGCGCACCGCGGAGGCCTTCCTGCATTCGCGCAAGCCGATCCGCTCGCTGGCGGACCTGAAGGGCTTGAAGTTCCGCACCGCCGGCGCCTGGCTCGCCATCTCCAAGGGCCTCGGCGCGGCGCCCGTGACCATGCCGGGCGGCGAGGTCTACGCCACGCTGGAGCGCGGCGCCATCGACGCCACCGAGTGGGGCACGCTCTAAGAGAACAAGTCCACCGGCTTCCACAAGATCGCCAGATACGTGATCATCCCGGGCATCCACCAGCCCACGGCGCCGTTCGAGGTCGTCATCAACAAGACGGCCTGGGGCAAGCTCTCGGACCGCGACAGGCAGATGGTCGAGCTGGCCGCCAAGCTGGTCACCCTCGAGAGCTGGATGAAGATCGGCCACGAGGACGCCCAGGCGCTGGAGTTCTACAAGC
>JAKSBI010000295.1 GCA_022361215.1 Hyphomicrobiales bacterium
AGCGATGACGAGCGAGAGCAACGAAACAGCCACGGCGAAAACGAAGGCGACGTCGAAAGAGACCGACTTCACGTTTCAGGCCGAGGTCGCCCGATTGCTGCACCTGATGGTGCATTCGGTCTATTCCGAGAAGGAAGTCTTCCTGCGGGAGATCATCTCCAACGGCGCCGACGCCTGCGACAAGCTGCGCTATCAGGCGGTCACCAAGCCGGACCTGCTGAAGGACGATGCGGCGCTGCGGATCACCATCGCGGCGGACGCGGAGGAGGGGACGCTCACGGTCGCCGATAACGGCATCGGCATGAGCCGCAGCGAGATGATCGAGAATCTCGGCACCATCGCGCGCTCCGGCACCAAGGCCTTCCTGGACCGGCTGAAGTCCGACGAGGCGGATGTGGGCCTCATCGGCCAGTTCGGCGTCGGCTTCTACTCCGCCTTCATGGTGGCCGACCGGGTGGAGGTGCTGAGCCGCAAGGCCGGGGGCAAGTCCGCCCATGTCTGGTCGTCCGACGGCGGCGGCGGCTTCGCCGTCGCGCCCGCGCCCAAGGCGGCGGCGGAGGAGCTCGGCCGGGGCACCGAGGTCAAGCTGTTCCTGAAGGACGACGCCAAGGAGTACCTCGAAGCCTCCCGGATCGAGCAGGTGGTGCGGGCCTATTCCGACCACATCTCGTTCCCCATCGAGCTGATGTCCGAGAGCGACGGCGAGGCGCAGCGGCGTCAGCTCAACGCGGCGAGCGCGCTCTGGATGCGGCCCAAATCCGAGGTGGAGGCGGACCAGTACAAGGAGTTCTACCATCACGTCGCCGGCCTGTTCGACGATCCGGCGCACACCATCCACTACAAGGCGGAAGGGCGGCACGAATACACGGTGCTGCTGTTCGTGCCCTCCATGCGCCCGTTCGACCTCTACGACCCGAACCGCTCGGGCCGCGTGAAGCTCTATGTGCGGCGGGTCTTCATCACCGACGAGGCGGACCTGCTGCCGGCCTATCTCAGGTTCGTGCGCGGCGTCATCGATTCCGAGGACATGCCGCTGAACATCAGCCGCGAGATGCTGCAGAACAACCCGATCGTGGCGGCGATCCGCAAGGCGGTCACCAACCGGGCGCTCTCCGAGCTTTCCAAGCTCGCCGACAAGGAGGCGTTCGGCGACGTCTGGGAGGCGTTCGGCGCCGTGCTCAAGGAAGGGCTCTACGAGGATCCCGAGCGCCGGGACCAGCTCTTCGACCTGGTCCGCTTCCAGACCACCAAGGGCGAGGGGCTGCGCTCGCTCAAGCAGTACCTGGAGGACATGCGGCCGAACCAGACGGCGATCTACTACATCGTCGGCGAATCGCTCGATCAGCTGAAGGCCAGCCCCCAGCTCGAGGGTTTTCGGGCGCGCGGCGTCGAGGTGCTGCTGCTGTCCGATCCGGTCGACAATTTCTGGGTGACGACGGCGCTCGGCTACGAGGGCAAGCCGTTCAGCTCGATCACCCAGGGCGAGGCCGACCTCTCCAACGTGCCGCTCCCGGAGGATGCGGAGCAGGCGGCGCAGGGCGAGGACGACGACACGGGCGCGCCGGCCTCGGCCGAGCTTCTGGGCCGGCTGAAATCGGCGCTGGCCGACGAGGTCAGCGACGTGCAGGCCTCGAAACGACTGGTCGAAAGCCCGGCCTGCCTGGTGGCGCCGAGCGGCGGCCCGGACCGCGGTCTCGACAAGATCCTGGAGAAGCAGTCCGGCCAGTCGGCCGGGCAGCCGGTGCTCGAGGTCAATCTCGGCCACCCGATCGTCAAGGCGCTGCGCGACGCCTCGGCCGCGAAGGGACAGGACGGCTTCGAGGACATCGCCTGGCTGCTGCTCGACCAGGCGCGGATCCTCGAAGGTCAGCTCCCGGCCGATCCGGCCGCCTTCACCGCGCGTCTCAACAAGCTTGTGCTGTCCGGCCTGGAGTGATGGAGGGGCGTGCAGCCCTTTACCAGCGCGCCAGCTCGGCGGCGCCCAGGATCGCGCCGGCCCGGCCCTGCTGCAGGAACACCGCGCTGCCGTCCGAGCCCTGCTGCATCAGGTGGTGCTTGGGCAGCTTCAGCGTCACCGCCTCGCCCATCCATTTGCCGACCGGGGTCAGCTCGCGCACCACGTTGTAGTAGGCGAGCTTGCGCCCGCGGTTCTCGCCGCGCAGGACGTGCACCTTCTCGACGGTCTTGATCAGGGCGAGCCAGACGGTGCCGGACGTCTTGCCGAGCCCCGCCGGCGCTGCGCCGACCTCGATGGTCAGCGTGTCGTCCGTGGCCTGCATGGAGATCTCGACGCGCCGGCGCTTCAGCGTCTCGCCCGTGCGGCGCAGCGTCTTCTCGATGGCGCGCTCATCGCCGCCGCTGACGTGCTTCAGGCCGTTGACCACCACCTGCGGGGTGTAGATCTGGCCGTCGCCGCGCGCCCGCGCATAGGCCCGCTGGCGGGCGCTGTTGCGCGGCTTCGCCAGGGTGTCCTTCCAGCCGAGATAGTCCCAGTAGTCGACCGGCATGGTCAGCGCGACCACGTCCGGGCGCAGGGCGAACTTCTGCAGGAGCGCGTCCGCGGGCGGGCAGGAGCTGCAGCCCTGGCTGGTGAAAAGCTCGATCAGCGGCTTGGACTTGGAGGCGTGGCCCGTGGCCCCGACCGGTCCGACCCCGGCGACGATCAGCGCGGCCGCCGTCAGTCCGGCGGCCAGCCTGTATCTCCATTCCACCATTCCGCGTCCGACCGAAAAGTCTTCCCCAAGACACGCTAGAGCTTTTTTGGCTTGATCGGGCCCATCCGTTCCGCTCCCCCGGCCCAGCCGCCCCAAGGGGCCCTCTAGCGGGTGCTTGGGCCGTGAGCGGGGTGGGTGCGTGTCGCCCTGAAGCGCTCTAGCCGGCGGAAAGTATTTCGGCACGGGGACTCAATTGCCAGTCACGACTCGGTGAAAGTGGTCTCGGGCGTGTGGACCGGCCGGGGGCTGGTGCCCCGGCCGGCTCCGTCGGGGCTCAGGCCGCCTGCGCCAGGTTGCGCAGGACGTAGGGCAGGATGCCGCCGTGATTGAAGTAGCTCAGCTCGTCCTCGGTATCGATCCGGCACAGCAGCTCGATGTCGGTCGTGGTGCCGTCGGCGAAGGCGACGGTAGCGGTCAGCGTCTGGCGCGGCTCGACGGCGCCGAGGCCCTTGATGGTGACCCTCTCGTCGCCCGTGATGCCGAGCGACTGCCAGGACTGGTCCTCCGCGAACTGCAGCGGCAGCACGCCCATGCCCACCAGGTTCGAGCGGTGGATGCGCTCGAAGGACTGGGCGATCACCGCCCGCACGCCCAGGAGCCGCGTGCCCTTGGCGGCCCAGTCGCGGCTCGAGCCGGTGCCGTATTCGCGCCCGGCGAACACCACCAGCGGCACGCCCTCGGTCTTGTAGCGCATGGCCGCCTCGTAGATGGACATGCGCTCGCCGCTCGGCTGATGGGTGGTGATGCCGCCCTCGGTGCCGGCCACCATCTGGTTCTTGATGCGGATGTTGGCGAAGGTGCCGCGCATCATCACCTCGTGGTTGCCGCGCCTGGAGCCGTAGGAGTTGAACTCCTGGGGCCGCACCTGCCGCTCCACCAGATAGTCGCCGGCGGGGCCGTCGCGCTTGATGGCGCCGGCGGGCGAGATGTGGTCGGTGGTGATCGAGTCCAGGAACAGGCCGAGCACCCGCGCCTCCTCGACATCCGTGACCGGCGCCGGCGTCATCTCCATGCCCTCGAAATAGGGCGGGTCCTGCACATAGGTGGAGACCATGTTCCAGTCGTAGGTCAGGCCGCCGCCGCCGCCGATCTTCTGCCACGCCTCGTCGCCCTTGAAGACGTCGGCATAGCGCGCCGCGAACATCTCGGGCGTCACGGTGGAGCGGATCAGCTCCGCGATCTCCTTGGAGCCCGGCCAGAGGTCCTTCAGATAGACCGGCTCGCCCGCCTCGTCCTCGCCGAGCGGGTCGTTGACCAGATCGACGTTGAGCGATCCGGCCAGCGCGTAGGCCACCACGAGCGGCGGCGAGGCCAGGTAGTTGGCCTTCACGTCCGGGTTCACCCGGCCCTCGAAGTTGCGGTTGCCGGAGAGCACCGAGCAGGCCACCAGGTCGTGCGTGTTGACGGCGGCGGAGATGGGCTCCGGCAGCGGCCCCGAATTGCCGATGCAGGTGGTGCAGCCATAGCCCACGAGATCGAAGCCGAGGGCGTCCAGGTCGTCCTGCAGGCCCGCGCGCTCCAGATAGTCGGTGACCACCTGGCTACCGGGCGCCAGCGACGTCTTGACCCAGGGCTTGACCTTCAGCCCCTTGGCCACGGCGTTGCGCGCCAGCAGGCCGGCGCCGATCAGCACCGAGGGATTGGAGGTGTTGGTGCAGGAGGTGATGGCGGCGATCACCACGTCGCCATGGCCGAGGTCGTGGTTGCGGCCCTCGACGGGGACGCGCTTGTCCGCTTCGCCGCCCTTGCCGAACTCGCTGTCGAGCACCTCGGCGAAGGCCGGGGCCGCGGTCTTCAGCGGCACGCGGTCCTGCGGCCGCTTGGGGCCCGCGAGGCTCGGCTCGACGTCTGCGAGATCGAGCGCCAGCGTGTCCGTGAACTCGGGATCGGGCGAGTCGTTGTCGCGCCACATGCCCTGCGCCCTGGCATAGGCCTCGACCAGGGCGATGCGGCCGTCCGTCCGCCCCGTCGCCTTCAGATAGGAGACGGTGTCCTGGTCGATGGGGAAGAAGCCGCAGGTGGCGCCG